>CALUPL010000058.1 GCA_944322635.1 uncultured Mailhella sp. | reverse complement strand
TGGCGAAGCGGATGGGACTTGAACCCACGACCTCCGGCGTGACAGGCCGGCGTTCTAACCAACTGAACTACCGCTCCACTTTTCGCATGGTGGGCAGTACAGGACTTGAACCTGTGACCCCCGCCGTGTGAAGGCGATGCTCTACCAACTGAGCTAACTGCCCATGCGCAGGTATGTGTTTATGGAAAATGCCCCTGTCTGTCAACAGAAAATTTTGCCTTTTCGCAATTTTTTTTGAGAGAAAACGAAAATATTATTTTAACTAATTGATAATATTGTATTTTTATTTAGAATTCCCTTTGAGCGTCCTTTTCCTCTGCTTTTTCCTGCACGTTTTTCCTGCACGAAAAAGAAAAGACGAGGGTGTCGTGCGGGCGAAGTTGCCGTGCGGAGGCGCATGCCAAGCGCGGAGGCATGTCGGCAGCGGTGCGGGACGCGCGGGCCTTCCGGGCATCTGGACGGAAGGCCCGCGGCAGAGAAACGGATTCGGCGGAACGGAGTAGGCGTTCGGATGCGTGGCCGGCAAAGTCTTTCGCAGAAAAAAACGGGGAAGCCAAGGAAGCCTGCCTTCCGACGGGAAAGGGTCCGGCCTGCGTGGCCGCCTGAGAAGAAAGCGTCGTCGGAGCCGGCGGCCCGGCGCAGGGAGAAAGGCAGGCCGTGACGGGCGTGCCGCCGGAAGGTCGTCTTTTCGTGACGCGCTTCTTCATTTTTGCCTCGGCCGGAAAAAAAAGGCCGGGAAACGTCAGCTCCCGGCCTTGCTCTTTTAATGAAGAGGACAAGTTTGCTGTTTTTCGCCGTTCTGGCGGAGCAGGCCCCGCTTTTTCAGTTCCACCTCGAGGCAGGCGAGGGCCGCGGGCGTGACGC
The DNA here is from genome assembly GCA_944322635.1 of uncultured Mailhella sp. Classification (GTDB taxonomy): domain Bacteria; phylum Desulfobacterota; class Desulfovibrionia; order Desulfovibrionales; family Desulfovibrionaceae; genus Mailhella. The sequence goes on along the minus strand of CALUPL010000058.1, from coordinate 3,939 downwards.
CGGAAATGCGTCCGGCCTGTCCGAGGGTAAGGGGACGGACGGCATTGAGCTTTTCCTGAATTTCCCGCGAGAGGCCGGAAATGCCGGTGTAGTCCATGTCTTCGGGCAGACGTATGGCTTCCTGACGGGCTGCTCGGCGCACGAGTTCATCCTGAAGTTCCAGATAGCCGGAGTAGCGCAGGATGATTTCCGCTTCCTGAAGAACGTCGTCGGGCGCGTTTTCAAGCTCGGGCAGAAACACGGAGAGACGACGCAGGGGCAGCTGCGGACGACGGCCGAGATCGGCCAGAGTGACGGCCTGACTGGGGCAGGGTTCACCTAGGGAGGCAAAGGCGGCCTGCGTGGCGGCATCGGGCGTGAGGCGCACGGAGGTGAGCCTGTCCATGAGCGAATGCAGATGCTGCTGCCGTTCGCGGAATATGGACCACTGTTCGTCGCCCACGAGTCCTATGTCGCGGCCGCGCGGGGTGAGGCGGGCGTCGGCGTTGTCTTCGCGCAGAAGAAGGCGGTATTCCGCGCGCGAGGTGAACATGCGGAAGGGCTCGTTGGTACCCTTGGTCACGAGTTCGTCGGCCAGCACGGCCATGTAGGCTTCGCTTCTGGCGGGCAGGAAAGGTTCGCGGCCTTTTATTTTGGCATCCATGTTGAGCGCGGCCCACAGGCCCTGGGCTGCGGCTTCCTCGTAGCCCGAGGTTCCGTTGATCTGACCGGCCAGCCAGAGTCCGTCCACCCTGCGGGTTTCGAAGGTGGGGCGCAGCTGCACGGGGTTCACGTAGTCGTATTCGATGGCATAGCCCGGACGCACGATCTTGGCGTGTTCGAGGCCGCGTATGGAGTTCACCATCCTTTCCTGAATGTCCAGCGGCAGGCTGGTGGAAATGCCGTTGGCGTAATATTCCTCGCGGTTCAGGCCTTCCGGCTCGATGAACACGTGATGGCGTTCCCGTTCGGGGAATCTTGCCACCTTGTCTTCCACCGAGGGGCAGTAGCGGGCGCCCACGCCCGTGATGACGCCGGTAAAGAGCGGCGAACGGTCCATGCCGGAGCGTATGATGTCGTGGGTGCGTTCGTTGGTCCAGGTGACGAAGCAGGGCACCTGCGGCAGCACGGGGCCGGGACCGCTGAAGCTGAAGCCCTGCGGCGGATTGTCGCCGTACTGGGCCTCCATGGCGTCGAAGTCGATGGAGCTGGCCAGAAGGCGCGGGGTGGTACCGGTTTTCAGGCGGCCGAGGGTAAGCCCGAGGGCGCGCAGAGAATCGGAAAGCTGCATGGCCGCAGAATCGCCGAATCTTCCGGCGCTGTAGTGCACGAGACCCACGTGCACGAGGCCCTGAAGGAAGGTGCCCGTGGTGAGCAGCACGTGATCGGCGGCAAATTCCTTGCCGAGCTGGGTGCGCACGCCGGCGACCTTTCCGTTTTCCGCAACGATTTCCGTCACCATGTCCTGCCAGATGGTGAGCCCTTCCTGAGCGAACATGTCGCGCTTGACGGCGGCGAGATAGCTTTCGCGGTCGATCTGGGCGCGGCGGGCGCGCACGGCCGGACCTTTGCTTGCGTTCAGAATGCGGAACTGAATGCCGGCCTCGTCGGCCCATTTGCCCATGCAGCCGCCGAGGGCGTCTATTTCGCGCACCAGATGCCCCTTGGCCAGGCCGCCTATGGCGGGGTTGCAGGAAAGGTGTCCTATGCGGTCCACGTTGCTGGTGATGACCAGAACGTCATGGCCCAGACGGGCGAGAGCCATGGCGGCTTCACAGCCGGCGTGTCCGGCCCCGACGACGATGCAGGAATAATGTGTCATGGCGATGAGGAAATATGAGGTTGGAAAATGGGCGTTCCGGACTTGCGGCGGAATCGTTTCACCGCACCGGCCGGAACGAGGCTCAGGCCGGACGCCTGCGCTTTTTCGGCGGAGTCCTTCTCCCGGGCCCGGAGGCAGGGCTTTTCGTTGCCCCGCCCGGTATGCCATGAGGCCGCGCAACCGGAAGAACCGGAGGCCGCGGCCTCATGAGCTGGAAGACGGAAAAAGCCTTTCGGCCGGGAGGCCGGAGGCTTTTCCGCCGGGGCATCAGTTTTCGTAGAAGGAACGCAGGGTCTGACTTCTCACCGGATGGCGGAGCTTGCGCAGGGCCTTGGCTTCAATCTGACGTATGCGTTCGCGGGTGACGTTGAAGAGCTTGCCCACTTCCTCAAGGGTGTGGTCGGACTTTTCGCCTATGCCGAAGCGCTTGCGCAGAACCTGTTCCTCGCGGGGGGTGAGGTCGGCGAGGACGGAGGCTATCTGTTCGGAAAGCTTGGTGTTCACCACCTCTTCGGCGGGAGCCACGGCCTTCTTGTCCTCGATGAAGTCGCCGAGGCTGGAATCTTCCTCGTCGCCTATGGGGGTTTCGAGGGAAATGGGTTCCTTGGCGATTTTGAGCACCTTCTTCACCTTGTCCACGGGATAGTCCATGCGTTCCGCGATTTCCTCGGGAGTGGGATCGCGGCCGAGCTCCTGCACCAGATAGCGGGAGGTGCGGATGAGCTTGTTGATGGTTTCTATCATGTGCACCGGGATGCGGATGGTGCGGGCCTGATCGGCGATGGCGCGGGTGATGGCCTGACGAATCCACCAGGTGGCGTAGGTGGAGAACTTGTAGCCGCGCTGGTATTCGAACTTGTCCACGGCCTTCATGAGGCCTATGTTGCCTTCCTGAATGAGATCGAGGAACTGAAGTCCGCGGTTGGTGTACTTTTTGGCAATGCTCACCACAAGGCGCAGGTTGGAGCGTATGAGTTCCTGCTTGGCGCGCATGGAGGCCACCATGCCGCGGCGGATGCGCCACAGCACTTCTTCCAGATCTTCCACGTTGTGGCAGCACTTTTCGCGCAGGCGCTGGAGGCTTTCGATCTTGCCCATGATGAGTTCCTTGTAGGAAAACATCTTGTCCACGCTCATGTCCAGTTCCGCGGCCACGTCCTGCATGGAGCGGGTACGGTTGTCCAGGGCTTCGAACAGGGCCTGAAGTTCCTCCTGCGTCTTGCCGGTGGTGGCCACGTAGGCGTCGAGTTCGCGCTGATAGTTCTTCATCTGACGCACGTAGTCCTCCACGGTTTCCACGATGCGGTCGATGAGGGTTTTTTCCAGCTTGATTTCGCGCAGACGGGAGACCACTTCTTCCTTGTACTGCAGAATTTCCTTCTGCGTGGCGGTCACGCGGCGTTCCAGCGTGCAGCAGGCGTCGAGCTTCTGATAGATCTTGTGCTTCTTCTTGTAGATGGCCTTGATTTCATCGAGCAGAAGAATGACCCGCTGACGCTGATTCATCTCGTCTTCGGTGGGATCGTCTTCCTCAATGGTCTTGACCACGTCCTTGAGCTTGATGCGGTTCTGCTTGAGGTCTTCGCCCACGTTGATGAGTTCTTCCACGGCCACGGGCACTTCCACGAGCGCGTAGAGCACGTCCTCTTCGCCGGTTTCTATCTTTTTGGCTATGACCACTTCGCCGTCACGGTCGAGAAGCGGCACCGCGCCCATTTCGCGCAGGTACATGCGCACGGGATCGGTGTTGCGGGCGGCAAAGTCGCCGGTGTCGTCGGCGGAAAGGTCGAGAGGAAATTCCAGCGCGTTGTCGTCGGTTTCGTCGAACACGATGTCCACGGGATCGTTTTCCGCGTCGGCGTGGTTCACGACGATGGACTTGCCTTCCTTTTCGGTATCCACGATGGCGATGTCCATTTGATCGAACATCGCAATGATCTCTTCAAAATTCTCGGGCGTGCTCATCTCCGCGGGGACAGACTTGCTGACTTCCTCGAAGGTAAGGTAGCCGGCAGACTTGCCCTTGGCGATAAGAGCCTTGACCTGCTGGATTTCTTTAAGATTATTGGTCACTACGCCTCCCTCGCGCTTCAAGAAGCGCGCGCATGTATTCCCGTTGTGTTTCCTGGCTGGCCGTT
>CALUPL010000057.1 GCA_944322635.1 uncultured Mailhella sp. | reverse complement strand
GAAATAATTCCCCCCGCGCCCCCCTGTTTCTGCTTCGCAGCTTCGCTGCTTCAGCAGGACAGGGTGAACGGGAAGATTATGCGCGGAGCGGTGGGCGAAGGGGGAAGTGCCTGCCGGAAGGCCGACTTTCAACGCTCTGGGGCCCCGGACGACATCAGGAGTCCGGCCGACGGCCGCAAGCAGGCGGAATTCACTTCCGCCGTAAGCGCAGCGGGCGTCGTGCAAGCCCCGCGCACTGTACAGCGTGTCTGGAGCAGACGGGCGGCTGAGGTACTCGGGAGTCGGGAAATGTAAAGGCAGGAAAGGCATGCGGGGGAAATAATTCCCCCCGCGCCCCCCTGTTTCGCCTTGCGGCTTCGCCGTGCGGCGGGCTGTGGCGGCAGGCAGAGCGCGCATCTTCGAAAAGGCGGAAGGGCAGAGGGAGTGACGCCGGAGCCGGAAGGCGAAACAGGCGCGTTTCGGGCTGCAAACTCAGTGCAGGCGTGCGCCCTGCGCCCGCCTGCGGTTGCCGACCGATGTTTCCGCGTTGCGTCAACATCGGTGAGCCTGGAAGGATTTCCCAGATGTTTACGGCAGAGCGTTTGACCGATGCTCTGGGAACCTTTTGTCGGCAAAGGCCGGTCGTTTCAACGTTTCGGGAGAAAGCGGCTGCACGGAACGGCCGCTTCTCAACGCTCCGGGTGCTTCCCTTTAGCCGACTCTCAACGCTCTGGGGCCCCGGACGACGTCAGGAGTCCGGCCGACGGCCGCAAGCAGGCGGAATTCACTTCCGCCGTAAGCGCAGCGGGCGTCGTGCAAGCCCAGCAGTCAGTACAGCGTGTCTGGAGCAGACGGGCGGCTGAGGTACTCGGGAGTCGGAAAAGGTCTGCGCCCGCCTGCGGTTGCCGACCGATGTTTCCGCGTTGCGGCAACATCGGTGAGCTTGGAAGGATTTCCCAGATGTTTACGGCAGAGCGTTTGACCGATGCTCTGGGAACCTTTTCTTGGCAAAGGCCGGTCGTTTCAACGCTCTGGGAAAAGCCGGGGTGCAGAAAACGGCCGTCTCTCAACGCTCCGGGTGTTTCCCTTCAACCATTTCTCAACGCTCTGGGGCCCCGGACGACGTCAGAAGCCCGGCCGACGGCCGCAAGCAGGCGGAATTCACTTCCGCCGTTATGCGAAATGACCGCCGTGCAAGTCCCGCCCACTGTACAGTGTGTCTGAAGCAGACGGGCGGCTGCGGCAGAACCATTTCTGCAAGGTCTCGGGCATCCGCAGGGGGTGAGGCTTGTAAGCCTTCCCGACCCCCCATTGTCCTGCCGAACCGGCGAAGCCGGGAGGCAGAAACAAGGGGGCGCGGGGGGAATTATTCCCCCCGCACTGCCTTTTCTGCCTTTCCTGTCTTTTCTGTCTTTTTGCAGCCTTGCGTCCAGTTGTTGTAGTGGAGGGCGGCGTTGATCAGGTCGAGGGTCTGACGTTTTTGGGAGGCCCAGTAGGGAGCGGCGAGTTCACCGGGGGCGGGGTCGGCGCAGAGTCGGTGTATGACCACGGAAGGGGGGAGGATGGTAAGGGCTTTAGCGGCGAGGACGGCGTATTCCTCTTGTTCAAGCAGGGGGAGGGAGCCGTGCAGCCAGTCTTTTTCCATGGCGCAGCCTTTGGGTATGTAGAGGTTATGCAGTTTGACGCCGGAAACGGGGAGGGAGGCGAGGCGGCGCACGGAGTTGAGGAAGTCTTCGTTTGATTCTCCGGGCAGGCCTGCCATGAGGTGTACGCAGGTTTTCACGCCGAAGTGAGCGGCGAGAAGGAGGGCGTTTTCGGCGTCTTTTGCGGTATGGCCTCGGTTGATGCGGCAGAGGGTGGCGTCGTTGAAGCTTTGCACGCCTATTTCCAGCCAGAATTCCGGCCAGGGGCAGTCGGCCATGATGCTCATTTTTTCTTTGTCGAGGCAGTCGGGGCGGGTGCCTATGCAGGCGCCGACGAGTCCGGGCAGGTTGGAGAGTTCGCGGAGCATGGCGGCAAGGCGCGAGGCGGGGCCGTAGGTATTGGTGAACGACTGTATGTAGCCCAGGAAGAGTTTTGTGCTTTTCATGCGGGGCATGGCGGCGTATCGGGTGCGCCAGCGGTTCCACTGATCGCGCAGGGAGCCGAGGCCGACGCCGGGGCCGGAGCCTTCCGCATTGCAGAAGGTGCAGCCGCCGAAGCTCAGCGTGCCGTCGCGGTTGGGGCAGGTGGAGCCGGCGTCCAGGGGGATTTTCTGCACCTTTTCACCGAACGCGGCGCGCAGATGTCGGTCGAGGCTCAGGTAGCGCGGCGTGTTGTCCGTCATGGAAGGTCTCCTTTTTAATAGGGAAGGGCGGCAGCGGCGGCAGGGCTTGGGCGGGAGCAGTGTAGCGCCGGACGGGGCGTTGCGCCAGAGAAAAGCTCGGGGAGATCACACGGCAGAAAATCGGCGCTTGCGTGACGTTGCGGGCGTGCGGGGGCGCGGTCGGCGGGACTTTTCGGGAGCGGAAGGCCGGGGAGGCGAAGACGCGGAAAATTCCTTCCGGAATGAGACAAAAAACGATTGACAAGAGCCCGGTGCAATGAAAAGCTGTCTGTTTCCGAAAGGGCGCGGTGCGCCCCTCGGAGGACGGCAGACACAGTACGGCAGAACTATTGACAGTCCGCCTTTTCTGTGCCTAGAACCTCCCATTCCCACATCCCACACGTCCTGCGAGAAATCCTCATGGCCAAAATTTTTGATATGATACTTGGTATTTTCTCCAACGACCTCGCGATCGACCTCGGTACCGCGAACACCTGCGTGTACGTCAAGGGTCAGGGCATCGTTCTGCGCGAGCCGTCGGTGGTGGCGGTAAAGAAAGACAACCGCGGCAACAATCAGGTGCTCGCCGTGGGTTCCGAGGCCAAGCGCATGCTCGGCCGCGCGCCCGGCAACATTCGCGCCATCCGTCCCATGAAGGACGGTGTCATTGCCGACTTCGAAGTAACGGAAGCCATGCTCCGCTATTTCATTTCCAAGGTGCACAATCAGCGGCGTCTTGTGCGTCCGCGCATCATGATATGCGTGCCCACCGGCATCACGCAGGTGGAAAAGCGCGCCGTCAAGGAATCGGCCCTCAGCGCCGGTGCGCGCGAGGTGTTCCTCATTGAGGAACCCATGGCTGCGGCCATAGGCGCGAATCTGCCCATTCAGGAACCCACCGCCAACATGGTGGTCGACATCGGCGGCGGCACCACGGAAGTGGCGGTCATTTCCCTTTCCGGCATTGTGTATTCCCGCTCCGTGCGCGTGGGCGGCGACAAGATGGACGAAGCCATTCTGCGTCACGTCAAGCGCAAGTACAACATGCTCATAGGTGAATCCACGGCCGAAGAAATCAAAATTCAGATCGCCTCGGCCTATCCCATGGAAGAGGAGAAGGAAATCGAGGTCAAGGGTCGCGATCTCGTCACCGGCATTCCTCAGACCATCATCATCACTTCCGAAGAAGTGCGCAAGGCCATTGCCGAACAGGTGGATGCCATTGTGCAGGCCGTGCGTCAGGCTCTTGAGCAGACCCCGCCCGAACTGGCCGCCGACGTGGTGGAACGCGGCATAGTGCTCACCGGCGGCGGCGCGCTGCTGCGCGGGCTTGATCAGCTTTTGCGCGAAGACACCTCCCTGCCCATTTTCAGCGTGGATGATCCTCTCGCCACCGTGGTCATGGGCACGGGCATTGCCCTCGACAACATGCGCACCATGCGCGAGGTGTGCATAGACTAGCGCTCTATGTCCCCCCGCCTTCCGGGGGGACTTTTTCCATGCCGCAACGCAGGAGTCGCCTTGCTGCCCCGACGCATCATTCTTCTCATCATCTGTACCCTGCTGCTTTTTCTGGGAATCTACACCTGGAACCAGCGCACCGGTCAGTGGGACAGGCTGTGCGCCGCCGTGGGACTGGAGTTCACCGGAGGCATCATGCGCGGACTGGACGGTCTGGAAGACACGCTTTCCGGCGTATGGCACAGCTATGTGGATCTGCGCGACGTGCGCCGCGAGAACGATGAACTCAAGGAGCGTCTCCGCATTCTGGAGCAGCGTCTTGCCGGAACCCGCGAGGAAAGCGCCGAACTCATACGGCTGCGTCGTCTCATGCATCTGGAATATCCGGCGTCGTGGCCGGCGAGGGCCAGCCGTGTGCTTGCCTGGCGCATGGGGCCCAACGCCGCGCTTTCCACAGTCATGCTTTCTAACGGCTACATGAGCGGCGCCGCGCCCGGCACTCCCGTCACCTCCTGGGAAGGCGTGGTGGGACGTGTGCTCAAGGCCGGTCCCAGCACCTCCGTGGCTCTGCTGCTTACCGACACCGGTTCCCGCGTGGCCGTACTCACTTCCGAAGGCCGCGTGCAGGGCATACTTTCCGGCGGCGGCCCCGGCGTGCCTCTCGAACTGCGCTTCGTGCGTCAGAACGCTCCCGTGCGCGTGGGCGAGCTGCTCGTGACTTCCGGGCTGGATTCCTGTTATCCCAAGGGTATTCCCGTGGCCCGCGTAACGGCCATTTCCACGGGCGGGGCTTCCCGCTCCGGCGCTTCCGTGCTGGAAATTCAGGCCGAGCCGCTTGTGGACTTCCACAGGCTTGAGGAGGTCTTTCTGCTCCAGCGTCCGCTTGATTCCATCACTCCGGAAAGCGACGTGGTTTATACCCGCCGCACTCCCGTGCTGGAAAAGCCCGAGGAACCCGCCCCCGAACCCGGGAGCGGCCGATGAGCTGGGCAAGCGCCGGCTGGTGGCTCTGCTACGCCTTTGTCGCCACGGCCCTTCAGGCCCTCATGCCCGGACTGGACTTCCTGCTGCCCGGTTACATTCTTGCGCTTCAGGAAAGGAATTTCCCGCAGCTTCTCGCCGTGGGAGCCATGTTCGTGCTGCTTCAGGAGGGCATGGGCAGCATGGCCTTCGGCGGTACGCTCCTGTGGTACGCGCTGGCCGCCATAGTGTTCTATGTGGGATGCGGGCTTCTGCAGGGCACGGGCTTCCTGTTCGTTACGCTGTTCGGCATTCTGCTCTCCTGCGTCCATTATCTCATATTCGCCACGCTCGCCACGCTTCAGGACATTCCGTGGAATCCCTCGCTGCTTTTCGATGAATGTCTGTTTCAGGCTCTTTTCACTCCGTGGGTGTGGTGGGTGGCCTCGGCCCTGCGCCGGAAGGTGATCCATGAAGATAGAAACCGGCAACGATGAATACCAGCCGCCGAAAAGCGGTCTTCTGCTTCTGCAGTGCTGCATCGTGTTGCTTTTCGCGCTGTTCTGCGCCAGATTCTGGTATCTGCAGATCCACCGCGGCGCCGATTACGTGCGCATGGCGCAGGAAAACCGTCTGCGCGACGAGCGCATTTTTGCCCCGCGCGGCGAAATTTACGACGCTTCCGGCGTGCTCGTGGCCGAAAACCGCACGGCCTACGGCCTTGCTCTCGTGCGCGAATACTGTCCGGACATCTCCGCCGCCCTCGCGCAGGTGAGCGCATGGACCGGCGTGCCCCTCGACAGACTCAACGCCCGCTACGAACAGGATCGCAGCAAGGGCCGCAGCTTCGATCCCATACTTCTGCTCACCGACATGCCCTTCGAGCAGGTGGCCCCCATTGAGGCCGAACTCTACAAGTGGCCCGGTCTGCGCGTGGTCACCCATTCCCGCCGCTATTATCCCGAAGGCGAGGCGTTTTCTCATATTCTCGGATACGTGGCCGAGGCCAGCGAAAAGGAACTTGCCGAAGATCCCGACCTCTCCCTCGGCGACATGGTGGGGCGTCAGGGTCTTGAAAGCGTGCTCGAGCGCCGCTTGCGCGGACAGAAGGGACTGTATCGCCTTGAGGTGGACGTGCTCGGCCGTCCCCTGAGCCGCACGCTCATGGAATCGCCTCACATGGGGCAGAACGTCACGCTTTCCATTGATTCGCGACTTCAGCACGCCGTCATGGAGGCCATGGGCGACTATTCGGGCAGCGTGGTGGTCATGGATCCCGATACCGGCAAGCTCCTTGCCCTCGTTACGAGACCTGCCTACGACAACAACATATTCATAGGCGGACTCTCCGCCAGAGACTGGAACGCCCTGCGCAACGATCCGCGCTTCCCGCTCCAGAACCGCGCCATACAGAGCGCCTATCCCGCAGGTTCGGTGTGGAAGCTCATGATGGTGGGCATGCTGCTCGAACACGGCGTGTCCCCGCAGGAAAAGGTGTTCTGTCCCGGTCAGTTCACCCTCGGCAATCATACCTTCCGCTGCTGGCGACGCGGCGGTCACGGCGCCGTGGACATGGAACACGCCCTCATCTACTCCTGCGACGTGTATTTCTACAGCATGGCCGTGAAAATGGGCATCAACAACATGGAATCCTTTGCCCGCGCCTGCGGCTACGGCCGCGAAACCGGCATTGATCTGCCCTACGAAACCACCGGTCTCGTGCCTTCCCGCGAATGGAAGAAACGCCGCTTCGGCGAGGCCTGGCAGCAGGGCGATACCGTGAACGCCTCCATAGGACAGGGCCACGTGCTCGTCACCCCGCTCCAGACGGCCGTGTTTCTTTCCTCCATAGTCAACGGCGGCTACCTGCTCAAGCCCCAGCTCATTGCCGACGCCCCGCGCGAAGTCACCGGCAGGGTGCCCGCTTCCGAAGCGCACCTCAAATGGATAAAGAATGCCATGGTTCAGACCGTCGAGGCCCAGGGCGCGACGGCAAAGGTGCTCAAAAGAAAGGATATGACCATAGGCGGCAAAACCGGTACCGCACAGGTCGTCAAAATCAAGATGCAGGGTGACCGCCGCGTCAAGACCGCAGAAATGGAATTCCGACAGCGCGATCACGCCTGGATAGGCTCCTGGGGCGAAAAGGACGGAAAACGCGTCGTCGTCGTTACCATGATCGAACACGGCGGAGGCGGCGGCGCCGTCGCAGGCCCCGTCACCAAGGCGGTTTACAACATACTCTTCCCCCTGGAAGCCGAACCCGCCAAAAACGCCAGAAAAAAGTAAAGGCAGGAAAGGCATGCGGGGGAAATAATTCCCCCCGCGCCCCCCTGTTTCGCCTTGCGGCTTCGCCGCGCGGCGGGCGTCATGCGGAAAGCTGGAGTCGGTCTTCGAAAAAGGCGGGGAGGGCAGAGGGAGTAACGCCGGAGCCGGAAGGCTCGGCAGGCTCTTTTCGGGCTGCAAAGTCAGTGCAGGCGTGCGCCCTGCGCCCGCCTGCGGTTGCCGACCGATGTTTCCGCGTTGCGTCAACATCGGTGAGATTGGAAGGATTTCCAGGATGTTTAGGGTAGAGCGTTTGACTGATGCTCTGGGAAACTTTCGTCGGCAAAGGCCGGTCGTTTCAATGCTCCAAAAGAAAGCGGCTGCACGGAACGGCCGCTTCTCAACGTTCGAAAAAGCGTGGGAAGTTTGTTTGTCCGACTCTCAACGCGCGTCCGGTCTTTCGTTTACCGTTCCTCTCTTGTCCTTTCAGCGTTTTCTCAACGCTCCGGGTGTTTCCCTTCAACTGACTTTCAACGCTCCGGGTCCCCGGGCGACATCAGGAGCCCGGCCGACGGCCGCAAGTAGCCGGAATTTACTTCCGGCGTTAAGCGCAGCGGGCGTCGTGCAAGCCTTGCAGCCAGTACAGCGTGTCTGGAGCAGACGGGAGGCTGGGGGGCTCGGGAGTCGGAAGGCAGACGGTTGAAGCGCACTCCGGCGCTATAAATTGAGTTCGTGGTGAACGTGTTCCATTTTGTCGGCGTAGGCGAAGGAGAGCACGGCGGCGAAGGTGAGCAGCAGGGCAAGGGCGAGACCGGAGCCGAACAGACCGGTGAAGCTGCCTGCCTGATAGCACAGGCCGAAGAGAAGCGGTGCTATGGACTGTCCGAGACGGAACATGGTGGAGTAGGCGGACATGATGGAGCCGCGCGTATCCGGCGTGGCGGTGAGGGAAACGTGTCCGGCGCAGCAGGAATTCAGCATGCCCGCTCCCGTTCCCACAAGAAGAAGAGCGGGGCAGGCATGCTGCATGCCGGAGGCAACGAGCAGCAGAAACATGGAAACGGCAAGCTGCGCGCCGCCCAGAAAACCTATGGTTCGAGGGGCAAGGCGGCTTGTACACCACTGGGTGAGCAGTGCGCCTGCAAACATCCCTGCGGCGTAGAGCGAAAAGAGCAGAGCGGTGTTTTCGGGCGGCAGGTGCAGACCTTCATCCACGAGCAGGGAAAGATGAGGATACACGGCGCCGAATATGAGCAGTGCGGAGCCGAGGCGCACGGAAAACAGTGAGAGCACGCGGGAGGAGGAGAGCAGTTTCCGCAGGTGGCGGCCGTATTCCCGCAGGTTTACGTTTTTGGAAGGTCTGTAGGGAATTTCGACGGGCAGGCAGAGCACGAGGGAACCGAAACCGAGCAGTGCGGCGAAGAGAAAGCCGAGACGCCAGGAGCCGAAGCCGAGCAGCCAGGATACGATGACCGGCGTGAGTGCAATGCTGAAATACTGAACGGCCGTGACGCGAGTGACGAATTTCAGGCGCTCCGCACCCTGAAAAAGATCGCTTACGAGCGTGTTGCTCATGGCTTCAAGCGGGGTGATGGACACTCCTTGAAGGGCGCGGCCGACCAGCAGCCAGAAAAAGCTGGGGGCGGCCCAGCACATGAGCGAACCTGCACCGCATAAAAGAAGAGCTGCAAGAAGCAGGGGCCGCCGTCCCAGCCTGTCGCTGAGCATGCCGTAAAGCGGAATGATGAACACGCCCGGCATGGCATAGACGGAGATGATCATGCCCATTTCAAGGGGGGAGAGCTGAAAATCCTGCATGATGAAGGGGAGGCTGGGCAGGACCACGGGATTGCCGATGGCGGAAACGAACGACAGCAGATAGATGAGGGCAATGAACGGACGGCGGCCGGAAACGTGCATGACGGCTCCCTGAAAAGCGGAACGGCTGACCGTTCCGGCGTGATGGGAAAGAATGGCTTCCCCGGCGGAAACTGCTTCTGTGTCCGGCGCGTTTCATGGATACGGCCGGTATTGAGGCGGTCGTATGTTTTTTCTTTCGGAAAGTTTCCTTTGCGCCCGATGCGTTGTTGCAGTTCTGTTGAACCTATGCCGAAGCGTTGCCGTCGTAAAGAGGCGCGCGGATTTTTGTTGCATGTTACCGCGTCCTGCCCGCCGGAGTCGGAAGTCAAACGGGCCGTTGCGACATTCGGGCGGCGGAAAAAGGTGACTCCGGCAAGGTGTTTTCTTCCGGGGAAGTGGGGAGGGAGAGTGCTTGCAATGTCCGGATTCTTTATTTATACTCCGCAGTTTCAAAGAGCAATCATGCAGCCATGGAGTCGCAGGGCATCCGCACCGACAATGCCGGGGACGGGCTTCGGAAGTTTCGGATCCCGGGAAAGAAGACTGTCGAAAGGCCTTTCAGGGGCGTTCGGCGGATGCGGCATCCGGCGGCTGTGACATTTCAGAAGAACAAGTTTTAACAAAGGAAAGCGAACGTGAGCTCTCTCGCCCGTAACGAATCTCTCCGTAACATTGCCATCATTGCGCACGTTGACCACGGCAAGACGACGCTGGTGGACGGCCTTTTCAAGCAGAGCGGCATGTTCCGCGCCGATCAGGTGGTTGACGACCGCCTCATGGACAGCATGGAACTGGAACGTGAACGCGGCATCACCATTTCCGCCAAGAACTGCGCCGTGGGCTGGAAGGGCGTGCGCATCAACATTCTGGACACTCCCGGCCACGCCGACTTCGGCGGCGAAGTGGAGCGCGCTCTTTCCATGGTGGACGGCGTGATTCTGCTGGTGGACGCTGCGGAAGGTCCTCTGCCTCAGACTCGTTTCGTGCTGCGCAAGGCTCTCGGACTTTCGCTGCCGGTCATTGTGGTGCTCAACAAGATCGACCGCAAGGATGCCCGTCCCGAGGAAGTGCTCAACGAAGTGTACGACCTCTTCATCGACCTCGACGCCAGCGAAAGCCAGCTTGAGTTCCCGGTGCTGTATGCCATCGGCCGCGACGCCGTGGCCATGAACAGCCTGAACGACGAACGCAAGGATCTTTCGCCCCTGTTCGACGCCATTTTGAAGTACATTCCCGCGCCGTCCTACGATCCTGAAATGCCTTTCCACATGCTGGTGGCCGACCTTGACTATTCCGATTATCTCGGTCGTCTGGCCGTGGGGCGCATCCGCAACGGTCACGCCCACACCAAGGATGCGCTCGTGTGCATTGGTGAAGACGGCAATCCCCGTCCGCTGCGCGCCACTCGTTTTCAGGTGTACAAGGGCAAGAGCATGGTTGACGTGGACGAAGTGGATGCCGGTGACATTGTGGTCATGGCCGGCATTGAGGACGTGACCATCGGCGACACCATCTGCACCGCCGCCGATCCCTCTCCGCTGCCCCGCATCAAGGTGGACGATCCCACTGTGTCCATGCGTTTCGGCATCAACACCTCGCCCCTTGCCGGTCGCGACGGCAAGCTTGTTCAGGCCCGCAAGATTCGCGAGCGCCTCGACCGCGAAGCCCTGCGCAACGTGTCCATCCGCGTGGAGGACACCGAAGACAGAGATGCTTTCCTTGTGAAGGGCCGTGGTGAATTCCAGATGGCCATTATTGTGGAAACCATGCGTCGTGAAGGCTTCGAGCTTACCGTGGGTCGTCCTGAGGTCATTTTCAAGGAAATCGACGGTCAGAAATACGAACCCATTGAAGAGGTTTCCATCGACTGCGATGAAATCTACATGGGCGTGGTCACCGAAAAGCTGAACTTCCGCAAGGGCCGCATGACCAACTGCATCAATAACGGCACCGGTCGCGTGCGCCTTACCTTCTCCGTGCCCGCCCGCGGACTCATCGGCTACCGCGACGAGTTCCTCACCGACACCAAGGGTACCGGTATTCTGAACTCCGATTTCAGCGGCTATGAACCCTACCGCGGCGACTTCCTCACCCGCATGACCGGTTCCCTCATTGCCGACCGTCCCGGCAACGCCGTGGCCTACGCTCTGTTCAACCTTGAGCCTCGCGGCCGTCTGTTCGTCGTGCCCGGCGATCCGGTTTACGAAGGCATGGTTGTGGGCGAGCACAGCCGTGACAACGACATCGACGTCAACGTCACCAAGGAAAAGAAGCTCACCAACCTGCGTGCCGCCGGTCACGATGAAAACATCATCCTTACTCCCGTGCGTCCCATGTCTCTCGAACAGTGCCTCAACTTCATGCGTGAAGACGAAGTGCTGGAAGTCACTCCTCATGCCCTGCGCCTGCGCAAGGCCGTGCTCTCCTGCACGGAACGCTATCGCATGGGCGGAGGCCGCAAGCGCGTCTAACGCCTGCTCCGTACGTTCCGCCGGACTCTTTGAGTCCTGAGTCATGAACAAAGCCCTCCCTGCCGCGTCGCCGGGAGGGCTTTTTCGTGTCGGACGGGCGCGGCACTGCTGAGGCAGAAAAGGCAGAAAAGGCAGGAAAGGCAGGGCGGGGGAAATAATTCCCCCCGCGCCCCCCTGATTCTGCCTCCCGGCTTCGCCGGTTCGGCAGGACAGGGTGAACGGGAAAATTATGGCCGAAGCTACGGGCGAAGGGGGGAGTGAAGTCCGGAAGGCGTTCTTTCAATGCGTTGGCAAGCGTGGGAATGTTCTTCCTGTCGTGTTTCAACGCTCTGGGGCCCCGGGCCGCTTTCGAGCGGCCCGGCCGAGGGCCGCAAGCAGGCGGAATTCACTTCCGCCGTCAAGCGCAGCGGGCGTCGTGCAAGTGTTGCAGCCAGTACAGCGTGTCTGGAGCAGCCGTGCCGTTGAGCTGTTCCTGATTTCAGCAAGGTCAGAAATAATTCCCCCCGCGCCCCCTGATTCTGCCGTGCGGCTGCGCCGCCCGGCAGGACAGGGTGAACGGGAAGATTATGTCCGAAGCTACGGGCGAAGGGGGGAGTGAAGTCCGGAAGGCGTTCTTTCAATGCGCTGGCAAGCGTGGGAATGTTCTTCCTGTCGTGTTTCAACGCTCTGAGGCCCCGGGCGACGTCAGGAGCCCGGCCGACGGCCGCAAGCAGGCGGAATTCACTTCCGCCGTCAAGCGCGGCGGGCGTCGTGCAAGCCCCGCTACTGTACAGCGTGTCTGGATCAGACGGGCGTGCGCGGCTCTCCGGCGTCGGAAGACGGGAGAAAGGTTTACTTGGGCGACGGAAAAGAACGGTATGCCTTGCGGGAGAATGGAATTCATTTTATCGTGGGACGTTCACGGCAAAGACCCCGCAAGGGAGGGATGGACATGTCCTCACGACA
This sequence comes from uncultured Mailhella sp., assembly GCA_944322635.1. GTDB lineage: Bacteria > Desulfobacterota > Desulfovibrionia > Desulfovibrionales > Desulfovibrionaceae > Mailhella. Next base: position 80,086 of record CALUPL010000057.1, on the reverse strand, counting down.
GACGGTGTACGAATCGGAAGAAGATACCAAGGCCCGGTACATCACCCCGGCCATTCAGCATGCGGGGTGGCAGGCGAGTCAGATTGTGATGGAGTACTCGCTTAAGGCGGACCGATATCACATCGTACCGGGGCAGAACTGCACCATCCGCGACAATCAGGCTTCCCGCACGAAACCGGATTATATTCTTTTTCGGGACATCAACCGTCCACTGGCCGTGGTGGAAGCGAAAAAGCGCGGCAAGTCCGCACAGGACGGGCTGGATCAGGCCATAGCCTATGCGGAACTTCTGGACGTACCGTTTGCCTATGCGTCTGCGGGCGATGTTTTTCTTGAGTTTGAGCGCCCCACGGGTGTGACAAGGGAGCTTCCGCTTCACCGTTTTCCCTCGCCCGCAGCGTTGTGGAAACGCTGGTGCTCTTTGTACGACGTGAGTGACGACGACAGAAAAAAGCTCGAAAAGGCGATGTATTACACTTCTGCCGGGGGCATGACGCCGCGTTATTACCAGATGCAGGCCATCAACCGCACCGTGGACGCCGTGGTGGCAAAGCACCGTCGCCGGGCTCTTCTGGTCATGGCCACGGGTACGGGTAAGACATACACGGCGTTTCAGATAGTGTGGCGGCTCAGGAAGGCGGGAGTGGTGAAGAACGTTTTGTATCTTGCCGACCGCAATCAGCTCATTGATCAGACCATGATCGACGATTTTGCACCCTGCCGAGGCATGTACAAGATTCAGAAGGGAACCATAGACAAAAACTATGAAATATATTTCGGTCTGTATCAGCAGCTCAAGGGCGACGAGACGGAGTCCATGGCCGATCATTTCCGCCAAGTGCCGGAGAATTATTTTGATCTTGTCATCGTGGATGAATGTCACCGGGGCAGTGCGAACGAGCAGAGCAGCTGGAGGGACATTCTCGACTATTTCAAGTCGGCCATACAGATAGGCATGACGGCGACTCCCAATGAAAAGGACGGCTCCAACAATATCGATTATTTCGGCGAGCCGCTGTTCACCTACTCGTTGAAGCAGGGCATAGAAGACGGCTTTCTTGCGCCGTATCAGGTGGTGTCCGTTCATCTGGACAAGGACGTGAACGGCTGGGAACCGGAAGAGGGTGACGTGGACGTGGACGGCAATCCCGTGCCGAAGCGTCTGTACCGGCTCGGTGATTTCGACAAGACTCTGGAGATTCGGAGCCGGACCCGCAAGGTGGCGGAAGTGGTCACGAGCTATCTTCAGCATCTGGGGCGTATGTCCAAGACCATCATATTCTGCGTGACGCAGAGGCACGCGGCCAATATGCGCGACGCTATGCGCGAATGCAACCGCGACATGGTGGCGAAGGATTACCGCTATGTCGTGCGCATGACCGCAGACGACGAGGAAGGCCGCAGTCTGTATCAGAACTTCACCAGCGTGAACAGTGCGTATCCCGTTGTGGTGACCACGAGCAAGCTGCTCACCACGGGCGCGAACACCAGATGCGTCAAGCTTATCGTGCTGGACAGCAATATTCGTTCCATGACCGAGTTCAAGCAGATCATCGGTCGCGGTACGCGTCTCAGGCCCGATGCGGACAAGACTTTTTTCACCATTCTCGATTTCAGAAATGCCTGCGCCCTGTTCCATGATCCCGACTTCGACGGCCCGGCCGACGATGAGACCACATGGTCCGGCGAAGGCGATCCGCCGATCAGGGAGGTTCCTCGGGAGCCCGCAGGCGGCGGAGAGGAGCCCGGGCCGCCCACAGCCGCGCCCGAAGGAGTGGAGACGCCCGAAGACGGAGAGATTCCCCGTCTCATCGTAGTGGACGGCGTGGATGTTTCGATACTGGGCAGAAGCGTGAGCTATCTGAACGAAAACGGCGATCTTGTGACGGAGAAGTTCGAGGACTACACGCGGCGGAACATCCTTGCCTGTTACGGCACGGAGGAGGAGTTCCGCGAGGCGTGGAACGGGCCCGAAGCCAAGCGGGTCATCATTGAAGAGCTTGAGAAGCGCGGCGTGATTCTCGACAGGCTGAGGGAGGAACTCGGCAATCCCGATCTTGACGAGTTCGACATGATACGGCACATCGCCTTCGGCGCGCCCATGCTGACGCGCAGGCTGAGGGCGAACAAAGTGAAGAGCGCAAAGTTTCTGGAACGCTATCAGGGCACGGCGCGCGCCGTGCTGGAAAAACTGCTCGACGCCTACGAGGAAAACGGCATAAAAGAGCTGGACGGCGTGAAGGCTCTGGGAGCCTACTGCCGAGACATAGGCGGAACGAGAAAGATTCTTTCGGCGTTCAACGGAAAGGACCGCTATCTGGAGGCCCTGCGCGCCATGCAGAGCGAGCTTTACGACACCGAACTTGCCTAGGTTCTTTTTGCCCGGAGAGCCGGGACCGTCACGGAGCGGCCATCGTCGCTTGTGGGGACAGCCCCGGAATATGCGGGGTGCGGCCTTTTTCGGCCTCTTTTGGGAAAGGCGGAGCGGAATGCAGGATTTGTTTCCGTTTTGTACGCGCGTCCCGTTCACGCGGGCGTCGTGCGGTCGCTTTTTGATGCGGCGGTATGAGGGCCGTTTTCGATTTATCCATGAAACACAGGACTGCCGGTCATTCGGCAGGGGAGATATATGAGTCTTTCCACGTTCATCAAGAGGATGCGCGATATTACGCGTCTTGACCAGGGCATAAACGGCGACGCGCAGCGCATTGAGCAGCTGGCCTGGATGCTGTTTCTGAAGATTTACGACGACAGGGAATACGACTGGGAAGCCGTGGATGAAGACTACGAGTCCATCATTCCCGAGGAGTGCCGCTGGCGCAACTGGGCGGATACCGTAAACGACACGGCGCGCAAGGGCGATGCGCTCATATTGTTTGTGGACGGCACGCTTCTGCCCACGTTGAAGGAACTGCCCATTCCGGCGGGCTGTCCGCTGCGCAAGAGCATTGTGAAAACGGTGTTCACCGACATTCACAACTTCATGAAGGACGGCGTGCTGCTGCGTCAGCTCATCAGCGAGATCAACGAATGCGATTTCAACGACCCGCGGGAAGCCCATGCCTTCGGCACCATTTACGAGACCATACTGAAGCTGTTGCAGAGCGCGGGCAGTTCCGGCGAGTTCTACACCCCCCGAGCGGTAACGGACTTCATGGCCCGTCATGTGGATTTGAAGCTCGGCGACAGAGTGGCGGACTTTGCCTGCGGCACGGGCGGCTTTCTCAATTCCGCGCGCGAGGTGCTGAGCGAATCGGCAAAAACCGTCAAGCAGCGCGCACAGCTTAATCAGTCGTTTTACGGCACGGAAAAAAAGCCTCTGCCGTACCTGCTGTGCGTGACCAATCTGCTGCTTCACGGTGTGGACGAGCCGCTCATCACCTACGGCAACTCCCTTACGAAAAATACGGGCGACTACACGGAGAAGGACAAGTTTGACGTCATTCTCATGAATCCGCCCTACGGCGGGAGCGAACAGTCGATTATTCAGCAGAATTTTCCGGGCAACATGCGCAGCGCGGAAACCGCCGACCTTTTCCTTATTCTCATCATGACTCGGCTCAAGGCCACGGGCCGCGCGGCGGTCATCATTCCCGACGGCTTTCTTTTCGGCGGCGGCAACAAGGCGGAAATCAAGAAGGGCCTGCTCCATGACTTCAACCTTCATACGGTGGTGCGTCTGCCCGGTTCCGTGTTCTCTCCGTACACGTCCATAGCGACCAACATTCTTTTCTTCAACGGCACGGGCCCGACGAAGGAAACATGGTTCTACCGCGTGGACATGCCGGAAGGCTACAAGCATTTTTCCAAGACAAAGCCCATGCTGCTTGAACATTTTGCCGAGCTTGACGCCTGGTGGAACAACCGCGTGCCGCTTGCGCAGAACGGCATGGACAAGGCCCGCTGCTACAGCGCAGAAGAACTTGAGGAACTGAATTTCAACTTTGATCTCTGCGGCTTTGCACAGGAGGAAGAGGAAATTCTGCCGCCCGAGGAACTCATCGCCCGCTATCAGGCGGAACGCGCCAGACATTTGAAAGTGATGGATGACGCGCTCGACCACATTCTTTCCATGATCGGAGGCCGCGCATGACCGCAGAAGAGCTCAAGGCCTCGGTTTTGCAGATGGCCATAGAGGGCAGGCTCGTGCCTCAGTGCGACGACGAACCGGCCGTAGATATTGACGGCGAAGAATTGGAGGACGTGCCTTTTGCCATTCCCGACAAGTGGAAGTGGGTGAGGCTGGGAGAGATTTTTATATTTGTTGATTATAGAGGAACAACACCTGTTAAAAGTTCGTCTGGCATAAGACTGATGACGGCAAGCAATGTTCGCAAAGGGTATATTGACCATTCAAGAGTTGAATTTATTTCTGAAGAAGAATATTTAAATAGACAATCAAGAGGAATATCGGCAAAAGGTGATATATTATTTACAACTGAAGCTCCGCTGGGTAATGCGGCAATAGCTGATTTGGATATTTATAGCGCTGGACAACGTGTTATTACATTAAAATCAGATATAGTAAATAAAATATTATATATGTATTTTTTGTTGAGTCCATATTTTCAAAGATTGCTTATTGAAAATGCTACAGGAACTACTGCTCAAGGAATAAAAGCATCACGATTAAAGAATTTGTTTATTCCCCTTCCTCCGATTGAAGAGCAGCGGCGTATTGTGGAGAAACTGGAAGAGATGCTTCCTGTTATTGAACAGTACGGAAAGGCCCATGATGCCTTGCAGGTCATGGAAAAGGAACTACCGGGAAAACTGAGGGCGTCGCTGCTTCAGGAAGCGATTTCCGGGCGTCTTGTCCCTCAGCGTGACGATGAACCGGCCGTCGATATCGACGTTGAAGAACCGGACGACGTGCCTTTTGCCATTCCAGATAGATGGAAGTGGGTGAAGGTCAGAGATGTCGGCAGGATTGCAAGCGGGGCTACTCCTAAGACTGGTATTGCGGAATTTTGGTCTCCAGAGGAAATTCCATGGATAACGCCGGCTGATTTAGGAAAAAATCGAGCAAAAACTATAGGTAGAGGAGAACGCTTTATTTCCCGAAAAGGCTATGAGTCTTGTTCTGCGGTATTGCTGCCCAAGGGAACAATAATTTATTCTTCTCGAGCGCCAATAGGCTATATAGCAATAGCGGAAAATGAGGTGGCAACAAATCAAGGATGCAAGTCTGTAGTGCCAAATCTAGATGTTGTTGAAATAGAATATGTTTATTATACTCTTATTGCGTTAACAAAAGATATTATAAGTCGAGCCTCAGGAACAACATTTCTTGAAATATCAGGTAAAAAAATGGGAGAAACGCTTTTCCCCCTTCCTCCGCTTGCGGAACAGCGACGCATTGTGGAGCGACTGAACGAGCTTTTGCCGAGTGTGGAGGCCATGGAAAAACTGTATCAGCAGTGAGAGGGGAAGAAGAGCCCGAAAAAAAGCGTCCGGCATAACGCCGGGCGCTTTTATGTTGTCGGCAGGGTGGGGGGAGACGTTTATTTGCCACGGACAGCGGCCTTTTAACGCTCTGGGGCCCCGGACGACGACGGCACAAGTAAAAGTTTTCGGAAAGAGGAAGGGGGAGCGGGGGAAGGAGAAAAGCCCTTTTTCAAAAGGGTTTTCTCCTTCCCCCGCATCATCTCATCCTTCCTCCTTCCATGTCTTTCTTACGGGCAGCTGATAATGCCTTCGGACCAGAGGCAGGCGCCGCAGGTGGGGAGGTTGTTGCCGTAGCAGTCGGGCAGGGAGTTTTCCCAGTTGTCGCACTGGGAGCAGCGGCAGCAGGGGGAGAACTCGAAGGCGCGGACTCTTTTGCGGAAGTCGGCGTAGTCGGGGCTTTGCCAGATGTCGGCAAGGGGCGTTTCGCGCACGTTGCCGAAAAAGTGATGCTGGTTGACGCGGGTTTTTCCGCCCCAGTAGAGGCGCGAAGTGCGCAGCAGCGACATGCACGGGCTGACAAAGCCGTCGTGCCGCACGAAGCACATGCCCTCGTCGATGAAGCGGCAGTGCCGAGCGTTGCGTTGCAGTTTCTGGCCGGAAAGGAAGATTTCGCACATGCCCGCGCTCAAAAGTCCCGCCGCGGCCTGAGCCACGCCGGGCTGCGTCCAGTCCATGAGCGGCACGTGTATGCGCGGGGCCGAAGGCGGCACGTTGTCGCCGCCGAAATCGCTTCCGATCACGTTTTTATAGAGCAGTTCGCTTTCCGTGTGCTCGTCGGTGGGAATCACGTGGGATATGTTCACCTCGTTCACGCGGTAGTAGCTGGCAAAGTAGGGCAGCTCCGCAAGGTCCTGAACGTTGCTTCTCATGATCACGAACGCCAGCCCCAGCTTTACTTCCCGGTTCATGCCGAAACGGAGCTGATTGAACGCCATGATGTGTTCCTTGAGCGTGGAAAGATGCCCGTTGCGGCGTATGTTCTCGTAGTGTTCTTCCTTGAAGCCGTCCACCGAAAGCCACAGCATGTCCAGCCCTGCGTCGAGGAGCCTGCGGCTCATGGATTCGCTGAGCAGCGAACCGTTGCTTAAAAGCTCCGTTTTCACGCCCGCAGCCGATGCCTGCCTCACCATCTCCACAATGCGGGGATGCGCAAGAGGTTCCCCCATGCCGCCGAAAAATACCGTTTCCACACTGCCCGGCATGCTCTCCAGCACGGCCTGAAACGTGCCTTCGTCCATGTCTCCCGTGCTCTCGCCTATCCAGCTGTTGCGAAAGCACATGGCGCAGCGCAGGTTGCACCGCGATGTCGGTTCCACATACAGCCGCTTGAGTTCATCCTGCATACGCCCCTCGCTGACCCCGCCGTCCGGTCGGAAAAAAGTTAAACTATTACTTAAACTATACCGCTTCCCGCCTTCCTGTCCAGAATGTGCAGAAAAAAACGTCTGTTTCATTATTCCATCCGCAACCCCTGGTACTTTCAGCTTTTTATCAACGCTTTGGGGCCCCGGGCCGCTTTCGAGCGGCCCGGCCGACGGCCGCAAGCAGGCGGAATTTACTTTCGCCGTAAGCGCAGCGGGCGTCGTGCAAGCCCTGAGTCGGTACAGCGTGTCTTGCGCAAACGGGACGTTGCGGCAGAACCATGTCTGCAAGGTCAGAAATAATTCCCCCCGCGCCCCCCCTGATTCTGCCGTGCGGCTGCGCCGCCCGGCAGGACAGGGTGAACGGGAAGATTATGCCCGGAGCTATGGGCGAAGGGGGGAGTGAAGCCCGGAAGGCGTTCTTTCAATGCGCTGGCAAGCGTGGGAATGTTCTTTCTGTCGTATTTCAACGCTCTGGGGCCCCGGGCGACATCAGGAGACCGGCCGACGGCCGCAAGCAGGCGGAATTCACTTCCGCCGTAAGCGCAGCGGGCGTCGTGCAAGTGTTGCAGCCAGTACAGCGTGTCTGGAGCAGACGTGCCGTTGAGCTGTTCCAGATGTCTGCAAGGTCAGAAATAATTCCCCCCGCGCCCCCCCCCTGTTTCGCCTCGCGGCTTCGCCGCAGCGGCGGGCGTTGTGCGTAAAGCTGGAGTCGGTCTTCCAAAAAAGGCGGGGAGGGCAGAGGAGTAACGTCGGGGCCGGAAGTTTCAGCAGGGGCGTTTCGGGCTGCGCAGTCAGTGCAGGCGTGCGCCCTGCGCCCGCCTGCGGTTGCCGACCGATGTTTCCGCGCTGCGGCAACATCGGTGAGCTTGGAAGGATTTCCAAGATGTTAAGACAGAGCGTTTGACCGAATCTCTGGAAATCTCTCGTTTGTATCAGTCAGAGTTTTTTCAAAGCTCTGGAAGAAACGGCTGCTCGGAACAGTCGTTTTCAACGTTCAGGGGAAAGACGGGTTGCAAAAAACGGCCGCTTCTCAACGCTCAAAAAAGTATGGGGCTTTCCTCCTGCCGCCTCTCAACGCTCTGGGGCCCCGGAACAGGACAATACCTTGAGCCAATATTGTATCAGATGTCACAAAAACCGGGCATTCCCGAAAAGCCTTGTGCCGCAAGGCTAAAAAAAAGCTTTTCATGTGATAAAAATAACGATATACGGTGAGACTCCTTTCTTCTCGCGTGATTTTTGAGAGAAAATATCAAAAGAGGTGATATATGAACAGAAGTTTCATCCTCGGACTGATTGTTGTTTCTTTGGGCGCGACCGGATGCATGTCGGCGGGAAAGCATCGCGAGGCGGTGCGCGACGACGCTTCGGACAGAATTTCCGCAGGTACGGTGCAGCGCGAGATTCGCAAGGGCATGTCGAGCGCCGAGGTCGTTTCCGTGCTCGGTTCGCCCAACCTTGTCACCACCGATAACGAAAGACGCGAAACCTGGGTTTACGACAAGGTGGCCACGGAACAGGTATATTCCGCCTCTCAGGGCGGGTTCGGCGGGCTGCTCGGCGGACTCGTGGGCGGTGCGGCCGGAGCTTTCGGAGGCGGCGGCAGCGGCAGTTTTGAGCGGGGCAGCGGGGCTTCGTCCACCAGCCAGCGCACCATGACCATCATCATAAAGTTCGATGAGAACGGCATGGTGAGAGACTACAGCTATCGTCAGTCCAGCTTTTAGCGGGAGGCCTTGTGAAAAAACTGTTGATATGCCTTCTTTGTGCGGGAATGCTTGCGGGCTGCGCTGCGCAGGTTCCCAGAGATGCTCTTCAGCTCACCCCCGACAGCCTTCAGAACAGGCAGATGCAGACAAGACGCTTTGAAACCACCGACAGGGCCACCATGCTTACGGCCGCGACGGGCGTGCTTCAGGATCTGGGCTTCAGTCTGGAAGAGGCGGAAGTGCCGCTCGGCGTGCTGGTGGGCTCGAAAAAGCGCGATGCCACGAGTGCCACGCAGCTTGCCGGAGCCTTTATTCTGGCGGCCCTCGGCGGAGGCTCGACGGCCGTGGACTCACATCAGACCATACGCGTGTCCATGGTCATGAGGGAAAATTCCGGTGCGCCCGGAAAATCTCCCGCGAAGTCTCTTTCCGCTTCGGACCTTGCTTCCATACGCGCCGACATGGAAAAAAATATTTCTGCGGCCCTGAGGAAAAATCATTCCGAGGAAATCAGCCGCAAGGTTGCCAGACAGGTGGCGGACTCCACCGCAAAAGTCCTTGAAACCGATCTCAAAAACGTGCTTGCCGTTCAGACGAGCGGCGGAGATTCCATTGTGCGCGTGACCTTTCAGCGCATCGTTTTCGATACCGCCGGTCAGATAACCCGCGCGGAACAGATCAACGATCCCGCCGTTTATCGTCAGTTCTACGACAAACTTTCCAAATCCGTCTTCCTGGAGGCTCACGAAATATGAAACGTTTCTTCCCTGTGTTTTTCGTTCTCGTCATGCTGCTCGTCCCCGGCTGCACCGTGCCCGCCGGTGAGGGCCTCTTCGATACGGGCGGTGCCTCGCAGCTCAGACTCCGTCAGATTCAGACCCGCTATTTCGATACCTCCGACAAGAAGAAAACCGTAGAAGCGGTCATCGCTACGCTCCAGGATCTCGGGTTCGTCATCGACAAGGCCTCCCTCGACCTCGGCAGCGTTACCGGCACCAAGCTCAAGGGCTATACCGTGCGCATGACCGTCAATGTCATGCCCAGAGGCAAAAATCAGATGACCGTGCGCGCCGGCGCCCAGTACAACGTTACCCCCATCGAGGACCCCGTCATCTATCAGGACTTCTTCAACGCACTCTCAAAAAGCCTCTTCCTCCAGGCTCACCTCGAAGACTAGCCGCTGTGGTGTCTGGCGTTTGCGGGGGAAATAGTTCCCCCTGCATCCCCCTGATACTTTCAGCTTCTTATCAACGCTCCGGGGAACGCGGGCAACATCAGGAGTCCGCGCCGACGGAAGGCGCGTAGCCGGAATTTACTTCCGGCGTTAAACGTCGCCGCCGTCGTGCAAGCCCTGAGTCGGTACAGCGTGTCTTGCGCAAACGGGACGTTGCGTCAGAATCATGTCTGCAAGGTCAGAAATAATTCCCCCCGCACCCCCCTGATTTTGCCTCCCGGCTTCGCCGGTTCGGCAGGACAGGGGGAACGGGAAGATTGTGTCCGAAGCTACGGGCAAAGGGGGGAGTGAAGCCCGGAAGGCCGTGTTCCAACGCTCTGGGGCCCCGGGCCGCTTTCGAGCGGCCCGGCCGACGGCCGCAAGCAGGCGGAATTCACTTCCGCCGTTAAGCGCAGCGGGCGTCGTGCAAGCCCCGTGCCAGTACAGCGTGTCTGGAGCAGACGGGCTGTTGCGATACTCCGGCGTCGGAAAACGGGCGATTGCGATACTCGGGAGTCGGAAAATGTCGCCCCGGGCTGAGTTGCAGTACTTGAGCTGCGCAGTTTCTGCTTGCGGGACGGATCCGCCAGGATTCGTCCCGCAAACATGGGGGTGCGGGGGAGATTATCTCCCCCGCTGCCTTTCCTGTCTTTCCTGCCTTTCCTGTCTTTTTCTACGGTTGATATTTCTGTAGCATGGGGCGGCGAGAGGAGGTATTTTTTTGGGCGGATGCGCGAGGGCAAAGGCAGGAGGCGCTGTGTGAAATTTGATTTTTACATGCAGGGCGACGCGCTTATCATTGAAATGCAGGGGGAGTTCCGCAACAAGTTTTTTATGAGGCTGTAAACGTTTTGTGGTTCCGCGGGGAGGTCGGATCGGGGCCGGAGTCATTTGCGGCCATGTTTTTTCTGGACGGCTTTGCGGGGGCTTGCTGCGTGGTGTTCGCCGGGCTCATTCGGGACTGGGCGCGGTTGGACATGAACTATTTCAGGAACGCTGTGTCGGGGGAAGGGGTTCTGTTCTGCAGGGACGGTCTTGGGTGCTGACGAGCCGGTGGAAGAGAGTGCAAGGACTCGGGCTTCCGCGTTACGGCGCACGGGAAAAGAAGGGGCCTCCGCAGGGATGATGGATGCCGGCCCGACGGCGGAAAAGGATGAAGGGAGAGAGCATGAAAGTCACGGAACAGCAGATTGCCGAACGCTATGCGTCCATGTCGGACGAGGAACTGGAGACCCTTGATCCGGGAAAGCTCACGCCCGAGGCTGCGGCGCTGCGGGCGGACGAGCTGAAAAGGCGCGGCAGACCCGACAGTCCGGCGCAGGAAGAGGCCCGGGCGCGGCGCGAAAGGGCGGATGAGGCGACGCGACGGAAGAATTACGGCAGGCAGCTTGCCGCCGTGGCTCTTGTTGCCGCAGCCCTTCTCATGGAGCTTGTGGTCGTTCGCTTTGTGCACGTTCCGCAGTTTCTGCTTGCCGCCGTCATCATTGTGCTTTGCGGCTTGGCGCTCTATGTGCTGAGGGGGCGCCGGTAAGTCTGCGTGCTTTTTCCGTTCGTCCGGCGGAACATGATCCGCCGGGCATGACGGGGCAATGGCCGTGCGCATTGCCGCGCGGAGTTCCCCCGGACTCGGTTCCCTGCCTCAGTTGTGGTTCCCTGCGGCGGCTGCGGGGGCACCGTGAATGTTGCGCCGCCGCGTTTTTGCAGTTGACGCGGCAGCGGTCTTCCGTTTAAAAAGCATCGCGTTCAGTCACGTTTCACGGCCGTGCCGCGTTGTGCATGACCTTGGGTGCTGCGCATCCGTTTGAGCGTTTCTTTCTCCGGAAAGCCGCAGAGATTCCTGTTGCGGTCTTTTTTTGTGCGACTGGAAGGGAACCGCGTTTTTCTTGGTGCAGCAATGCGGATAGTGTTTTCCGGCCGTTGAGGCCGAAGAGGTAAGTTACGCACGCAGGGGCGTTGCGTTCTTCCGCCCGGAGAATCTGTGTTGCGTCGGCTTTGGTCGGCCGCTGAGGGCCGCCGTGGGGCGGGACGTTTCGGGCCGGAAAACGGCCTCGGGCTTCCTTTTTTCTGCTTCTGTCGTGTCTGCGGCTGCGGGTGCCGCGTCTGTTTTCGATGTCGCGCCGCGGAACGGGGCATGGAACGGGGAGAATGTTCCCGGGAACGGCTTTTTCTGTCTGTTGCCGTGCTTCCTTTTATCCGTAAATAAAAGGACATTAAGGAAGGGGGGGTTGATTCTTTCCGTTTGCAGGGTATAATCGCCCCACAAATGGCGGCCGCGTCTGCGGCCGGAAGGCCCGGTTCCCGCAGGTTTTCGGGAGTCGGCGGGCGCGCTGCGCCTGTTGCGTCATGTGCCGGACAAGGCGGGAGGAGAGGATCGCTTTGTCTTTTTGTTACGTTTATCATGGTCTTATGGCCTTTTCCCCTTTGCAATAAGGAAATGGCGTGAATAAACAGCATAAAGTGCTTATTGCCAACCGCGGCGAAATCGCGGTTCGCATCATTCAGGCATGCGTAAAGCTCGGGCTCGACTTCGTGTGCGTTCATACCGCGGAAGACGCCTGTTCCGGTCATGTGGCTCTGGCCCGCGAGATCGGCGGCGAAAAGAGCCTGTATCGCATTTCGTCCTATCACGATGCCAACGAGCTTTTGAGCGTGGCCGACGAATCCGGCGCCACGGCCGTTCATCCCGGCTACGGCTTCTTTGCCGAGGATTTCCGTTTCGCCCGCAGAGTGACCGAGCGCGAGCGTCCGCTGGTGTTTCTCGGGCCGTCCTGGCGCGTCATTCGCGATCTCGGCGACAAGATCAACACCAAGCGTCTGGCGCGTTCGCTCGGCGTGCCCACGGTGCCCGGTTCCGACCGTCCCATTTACGACGAGCTTGAGGCCGAAAAGATTGCGCGTTCGCTTTTCGACTTTCAGATGCAGCAGGGCATAGCCCGGCCTCTCGTGCTTGTTAAGGCTTCCGCCGGCGGCGGAGGCATGGGCATTGAGGAAGTCTATGACATCGACATGTTCCGCCAGGTGTACCGCCGCATCCGCAACTACGCCATGCGTCAGTTCAAGGACGAGGGCGTGCTCATCGAGCAGCGCATCAAGGACTTCAACCACTTGGAAGTGCAGGTGCTTTCCGACCGCACGGGCCGTCATCCCGTGCATTTCGGCACCCGCAACTGCTCCATACAGTCCACCGGACGTCAGAAGCGTCTGGAAGTGGCTCCCGGCTTCGATCCTTCGTCCATCAAGTACGATTTCGACGCCGCGGCGCTTCTCGACGAAATAGTCATGCACTCGCTCAACATGGCCCGCAAGGTGGGCTACGACAGCGTGGGCACCTGGGAATGGATCGTCACCCGCGACGGTCAGCCCTTCCTCATGGAAGTGAACACCCGCATTCAGGTGGAAAACGGCGTGTCCGCCGCCATCAGCCGCGTGAAGGGCAAGGAAGTCGATCTCATTGCCGAACAGATCCGCACCGGTCTCGGCGATCCTCTGGGCTACACGCAGGACGACATCACCTTCAACGGCGTGGGCGTGGAATACCGCATCATTGCCGAAGATCCGGACAACGGCTTTTCTCCCTGGGTGGGCGACATCACCCGCTTCAGCTGGGACGAGCATGAATGGTGCCGCGTACATACGCACGTTCCGCCCGCCACGCCCGAGCATCCCTACACCATTCCCACCGAGTTCGACCCCAACCTTGCGCTTGCCATCATCTGGGGCAAGGATCTTGCCGAGGTGACCGCCCACGGCCTTGCCTTCCTCGACACGCTCCGTCTTGAGGGGCACGACGGCAAGGGCGAACCTTTGAAGTCCAACGTGGAATTTCTGAAGAAAAAAACGGAGCGCATGCTGCGTTTCTAGTTTCCTGTTCTTGTCAGGAAGGGATATGTTTTTATGATGGAATGGGAAAAGCAACTGCATCAGCTTGCCGACAGACTGTGTTATCTCAAGGATATCTTCCCCGGAAAGCACGAGGAAGACATCGCGCTGCTTGAGACCCGTCTCAACGACACAAGACGCAAGCTCGAAACCTGCTCCGCCGAAGAGGCGCAGGCCGAAATGACCTCCCTTGAGGATTTGTTCTTCTTCATGGAGTGCAAGCTTGAAGACAAGCTCACCCCCATGGACAAGGTGCGCATCGTGCGTCATCCTCACCGCATCTGCCTGCGCGACATTCTTGAGAACGTCTATGACAACTACACCGAAATAGGCGGACAGGGCGAACATACCAACGATCCCGCCATGGTCATTGCCCGCGCCTACATCACGCGCAAGCGTCACGGCAAGGTGTATCATCAGCCCGTGCTCGTCATGGGTCACGAAAAGGGCCACGGCGAAGAGTTCCGCAACGGCGGTTCCGCCAAGCCCTGGGGCAACGCCAAGGCCAAGCATTACATGGGCGTGGCCGAAACCGAAGGCATTCCGATTCACGCCTACGTGTTCACGCCCGGCGGCTATCCCCTTGAGGATTATCCCGGCGCCGCTCAGCAGATTGCGCGCAACATCTACGAAATGGCGGGGCTCACCGTGCCGCTCATCGCCGTGTTCTCCGAAGGCGGTTCCGGCGGCGCCGAAGCCATTTCTCTGGCCGACAAGAGACTCATGTTCTCGCACGGCTACTATTCCGTGATTTCCCCCGAAGGCGCGGCCGCCATTGAGGGACATCTGCGCGGCGGTGCCCGCGCTTCCGCCGATCTTGTGGAGCGCTGCGCCCGCGATCTGCACCTTACCGCCGAAGACAATCTCAAGTTCGGCTACATAGACAAGATCATTCAGGAACCCGTTCTCGGTGCTCGTCCGTACCATTACGAGTTCTTCCGCACCATTCGTCAGGAAGTCATACGCGCCACCGACGAGGTGGTGCTTTCCGCCCGCGGTCTTGCTCCTCTGCGCGCCGCAACCCTGCGCCGCTTCCGCGACAGGGAACTCAATCTCGACGAGTTCTCCGTGCGCTGGGATCTTTCCCGCAAGGCGCGTCAGCGTCTCGTGGAAATGCGCCAGAACAAGTTCATCAAGGCCTCGCACCGCGAATGTCAGAATCGTCGTTCCATCATGGGCCGCCTCGGCGATGCCTGGTCGGAACAGTGGTGGGAAATCTACAACCGCCTCATTTACGACTTCTATCATCGCAACCGCCGCACCTTCTCCAATCTGCTTGAGGAAATAGGTTCGGAATGGGAAATGCTCAAGCTGCGCGCCATGAAGCCCTGGAACAGACTCCACGGGAAAACCGAAGAGCCTGCGGGCAATACCGAAGAGCTGACCACGCTTTCCGAATGGGAGGAAGACAATCATTCCGGCTGGGCCTGGGTTTCGCCCAAGGCCAGGGAAGACCGGGCCGTTTCCTGTCCCTATTCCGCCCAGCGCGGCTGCATGGACATGTGGGCCCCCGATCTCTACAATGAGTTCGCCGGTGTCTGTTCTTCCTGCGGGCATCACTTCCCCATGGAATACCAGTGGATCATGAACAACTGCTTCGATGCGAACTCCCTGTATGAGTTCAATACCGAGGTGGAAGCCGGCAATCCTCTGCATTTCCCCGGATTCGACGAAAAAATTGCCGAAGCCAAAAGAAAGACCGGTCTCAAGAGCGGCTGCATCACCTTTGAAGCACGTCTCGACGGCGTTCAGGTGGTGGTGGCCATTCTGGTCGGCTCCTTCCGCGGCGGTTCCGTGGGCGTGGCCGAAGGTTCCAAGTTCGTGGCTGCCGCCGACCGTGCGCGCCGCAAGCGTTATCCGTTCATCGTGTACTGCCACGGCACCGCGGGCATACGCATTCAGGAAGGTACCCACGGCGTCATTCAGATGCCGCGCTGCACCGTGGCCGTGCGTCGCTACATCGAGTCCGGCGGCCTCTACCTCGTGCTCTACGATACCAAGTCCTACGGCGGCCCCGTGGCCAGCTTCCTCGGCTGCGCGTTCTACCAGTTCGCCATACGCTCCTCGGACATCGGCTTCGCAGGCCCCGGCGTCATCAAGAACACCACCGGCATCGACATTCCGCCGGATCACCACAACTGCTACAAGGCCCTTTCCCGCGGGCACATTCAGGGCGTGTGGGATCGCCGCGACGTGCGTGCCAACCTCAGGCAGGCCCTCGAAACCATGGGCGGCCGCAACCTTTACTATCGCTAGGGTGAAAGCATGAGAGACATTGCCGAAGTCATGGAAGAACTCAAGGCCGCGCCCTACACGGAAAGAGAGGTCTGCGCCCCGCATACCGGCGTGATCCGCTTTGCCGACGTGAAAGAGGGCGACCGCGTGAGCGGCTTTACCGGTACCTGGAAGGAAATTCCCGGTACCCACATTGCCACCATTACCCGCGAAAAGAACCCCCGCAAGGTGCTTGCCTCGGAACGCGGCGTGCTCCAGAAGCTCTACCGCGAACTCGACGGCTCCTTTGTTGAGGCCGGAACCCCGCTCGGCGTTATCCGCCACTACCTTACCCGCCAGGAAGTCGTGAGCAAGCTTCTCAAGGAAAGCCTCTACGCCTTCTGCGCCCCGGAACGCGCCAAGTACTACTTCGTGCCCGACGTGGACAAGAAGGTTAAAATTCTAGGATGCCGTACCGTGTCTATCCACGACGGCATGGAGCTGTTTATAGTCTCGCGCATGAAACGTGAAGTGCCCCTGTGCTACTCCGGCCCCGCAGGCATCATTTACGATGTGTACTTCGATCAGACGAAAAACGTCGATTCCGGAAGCCCCCTCATCGTCGTCTGCCCCCCGGAACAGCAGTCCGCCGTGGAAGACGTGGTCGCCCGCGTCCAGAGCGAATGGAACGAGGGCGAATAACCCCCCGTTGACGCAATGAAGAACGCCGCCGATGCCCCGCTGCCTCGGCGGCGTTTTTGTAAAAAGGCAGGAAAGGTAAAGGCAGGAAAGGTAAAGGCAGGAAAGGCAGATCGGGGCTCCGCCCCGTGCCCCGGCGGGGGAAATAATTCCCCCCGCGCCCCCTGGTACTTTCAGCTTCTTATCAACGCTCTGGGAAACGCGGACGACATCAGGAGTCCGCGCCGGTGGTCATGAGCAGGCGGAATTCACTTCCGCCGTTAAGCGAAATGACCGCCGTGCAAGCCCTGCGACAGTACAGCGTGTCTTGCGCAAACGGGAGACGGCGAAACTCGGGCGACGGAACATGTCATAATTCCCCCCGCGCCCCCCTGGTTCCGCCTCGCGGCTTCGCCGCAGCGGCGGGCGTCGGGCGGAAAGCTGGAATCGGTCTTCAAAAAAAGCGGGGAGGGCAGAGCGAGTGACGCCGGAGCCGAAAGGCTCGGCAGGGGCGTTTCGGGCTGCAAACTCAGTGCAGGCGTGCGCGGCTGCGCCCGCCTGCGGTTGCCGACCGATGTTTCCGCGTTGCGGCAACATCGGTGAGATCGGAAGGGATTTTCTGGATGTTTAAAAGAGTGTATGCTCAACGCTCCGGGAAACGTTTGCCGACAAAGGCCGGTCGTTTCAACGCTCCGGGAAAAGCCGGGTTGCAGAAAACGGCCGTTTTTCAACGCGCAAAAAAGCGTGGAGTCTTGCCTCTGCCGCCTTTCAACGCTCTGGGGAACGCGGGCGACATCAGGAGTCCGCGCCGGTGGGCATGAATAGCCGCGATTCACTCGCGGCGTTAAATGAAATGACCACCGTGCAAGCCCTGCGATTGTACAGTGTGTCTGGAGCAGACGGGCGGCTGCGTTACTCGGGAGTCGAAAAATGTGACCGCAAGCAGGCGGAATTTACTTCCGGAGCTAAACGCGGCGGGCGTCGTGCAAGTTTTGCAGTCAGTACAGTGTGTCCGGGGCAGATGGAAAATGGCGTCACTCCGGCGCCGGAAAAAGGAAAGCATCATGGGAAAGATATTGCAGATTCGCGTGGGAGCATGGACGTACAACGAAGATGAAGTGACGGCAGCATGGCCCAGACTTTCGGCGCTGGTGTGGTCGGAGCTTGACCGCTGGGGGCCGCAGGGCATGAAGCACGGAGTGACGGAGCTGGCCGAATACCTGCCCGACTCCCTGCGCTTTGCCGACATTCCCGAGGAAACGAAAAAGCTTCTCATGCCCGGCGCGAAAAAGGTGGAAGAGAAATTGAACGCCATGCGCGCGGCCCTTGCCGACTGGGAACCGCGTCGCGCCAACACGCTGAGCAATGAACTGGAAGAAGCGCTTACCGAGCTGGAAAAGGAAGCTCCCGAGGATCTTCTTGAGCGGAAGAAGTGAGACTTTTTTCAGACGATGAAGGCCCGGCCGAAGAGAGTTCTCCGGTCGGGCCTTTTTTGGTGTTGAAGGGGAGAGGCTGCTACACGAAGAATCGCATGGTGAGCATGGCAAGGGCGGCGTTGAGAATGCCTATGCCGTAGAGCACGGGGTAGTGCCGGGGATTTATGCCCGCCACGCCGAGAATGCGGCCTGCATACTGTATTTGTGCGCCCATGAGGAAGATGGCGGGCATGAGAATGCTCACGTGCGCCGAGTTGAGAATGCCGTGACTGTAGAGTCCGGCCGCCGCGCCCACGCCGCCGCCTGCCGAGAACCATGTGGATATGAGCACGGTAACGGCTTCTCCGGGCAGACCGAAGGCGGCCATGACCGGTGCGCAGACTCTGCCGAGTCCGTCGAGCAGGCCGCTTGTTTGAAGCATGGTGATGAGCGCGAAGGCAATGACCACGTTGGGCAGCATGTTCTGCGTGGCGACCTTCCAGCCCTTGACCGTGCCTTCCACGAAGGCGGAGTAGAGATTGCCCGGCATCAGAGTGCCTCCCTGTTTCGTTTTGCAAAGTGCAGATACAGTCTCATGAGGTTGGTGCCTGCGATTTTGTAGAAGAGAATCACGCCGAGGGGCAGAAGATGCGGCACGCAGAGGAACGGGAAAAGGGCGACGCCCATGCTGAGGTACACGGTTACGGACGAGGCCGAGGAAAACTGAAAGGCCGCGAATACGGTTTTTTCCTTTTCCGAGAGAAGTCCCTTGTCGTGCAGGTCTTTTGTCATGGCCGCGCCCGCATCCGAGCTCTGAAGGCTGGAAATGAGGGCGAGACCGGCCGATCCGGGCAGGCCGAGCAGAGGCTTCATGAGAGGGGTGAGCAGCTTTTGAGCGGCGTGCAGAGCCTGCATTCGTTCCGCAACTTCCACCACGCCGAGGGCCAGCATGATGCCCGGAACAAGCGAAAGGGCAAACAGAAAGCCGTAGCGCGCCCCACCGCCCCCTTTTCCGAGAAAGGTGAAGTCTCCGGCAATTTTTCCGAACGATCCGCTCACCGTGGTGAAGTCCAGAGAACCGAGGATGCCCGGAGCTCCGGCAAGCGCGCCGGAAAAGAAAACAATGGTCACAATGAGCGCGGCATAGGCGCTCAGGGGCAGCGGACGACGGGAAACACAGCTGTCAGACATGCAGCTTCTCCTTCATGGCGCGCGCAAGGCTTCGAGCATTGGCCCTGTCGGGCTTGTCCGTGCCCGTGCGCGGAAGACGGGGAACGCAGAATACGTATTTCGGGCGGAAGTAGCGCGGCACGTGGGTGAAAAAGGGAGTCCAGTCCTCGCGGAAAGCTTCCGTCAGCAGGGTGACGGCCTCCCCCAGACGGTCATCGGGCACGGCGGTGATCTGGAAGGGACAGGGCATGACGGGCCGCAGCATTTCTTCCAGTTCCTCTGTTTGAATTTTCACGCCGCCGCTGTTGATCACGTTGTCTTTGCGGCCGATGATGCGGAAGCGTCCGGCCTTGTCCAGCACCGCAATGTCGTTGGTGACGAGTTCCTTTTCGCATACGGCGGGAGCCGATATGACCAGAGAGGAATCTTCGTTCAGGCGCAGGGAAACGCCCTCGAAGGGGGAATACCAGTCCGAGGCCTCCGGTCCGTTCAGCCGCCGCAGGGCAATGTGCGAAAGGGTTTCCGTCATGCCGTAGGTGGACCACACGGCATGGGGAAAGTCCTTGAGGCGATGGGCAAGATCCGCGTTCACGGCTCCGCCGCCTATGATGATATGCCGCGTGCTGCGCAGAATTTCGGCTTCGTGCGGGTCTTCCAGCGAGGAGAACACCTGGGCCGGGGTCATGGCCAGAAAGTCCGGCGCAAACCGAGTTCCTTCAATGGGTGCCCGGAAGGTTCCACGCAGTGGAGGTTCAGCCCCCATTCGAGTGCGCGCACTACCACCATTTTTGCGCCTATGTAGCGAAGCGGCATGCAGAGAAGGGCGGAATCCTTGGCTTTGAGGCCGAGAAACGAGCAGGTCATGCGGGCGCTTGCCCTCATGCGGGTCTTTTCCGCGAGCATGAGCTTCGGCGCTCCCGTGGAACCGGAACTCTGTACGGTGACGGCGGGCGAGTTTGCGTGCCATTCTTCGAGAAAATCCGCCAGCTCTTCGCGAACGAAGCGTTGTTGCGACGAGCGCAGCAGGGGAAGGTCGTCCGGCCCGAAGGCGCGGCCTTCGAAAAAAAGCGTGTCGTGATGCATGGGCGGACTCCTACGGAAAGGTCGGCGACCGGGAAAAGTCGGGACGGCGCTTTTCCAGAAAGGCGCGGCCGCCTTCCTGCGCTTCGTCGGTGAGGTAGTACAGAAGCGTGGCGTCGCCGGCAAGCTCCTGTATGCCGGCCTGTCCGTCCAGTTCCGCATTGAGTCCCGCCTTTATCATGCGCAGGGCAAGCGGACTGTGCCGCATCATGGTTTCCGCCCACTCCACCATTTCATCTTCCAGCCTTTCCCGGGGCACCACCTTGTTCACGAGTCCCATGGCAAGCGCTTCTTCGGCGTCGTACTGGCGGCAGAGGAACCATATTTCGCGGGCCTTCTTCTGTCCCACAACGCGGGCCAGATAGGAGGCGCCGAAGCCCGCGTCGAAGCTGCCCACCCTGGGGCCGGTCTGACCGAAACGGGCGTTTTCCGAGGCTATGGTGAGGTCGCACACCACGTGCAGCACGTGGCCGCCGCCTATGGCAAAGCCGTTGACCATGGCAATGACGGGCTTGGGCAGGGAACGTATCTGCTTTTGCACGTCGAGCACGTTGAGACGCGGCACGCCGTCCTTCCCCACGTAGCCGCCCCGGCCCTTGACGTTCATGTCGCCTCCGCTGCAGAAGGCCTTGTCGCCTGCGCCGGTCAGGGCCACCACGCGTATGTCGCCCGATTCGCGGCACAGGCGCAGAGCATCGCTCATTTCGGAAACCGTGGCGGGCGTGAAGGCGTTGCGCCGGTGCGGACGGTTGATGGTGATTCTGGCAATGCCGTTGTAAAAGTCGAACAGAATGTCTTCATATTCCCGAATGCGGGTCCACTGTCGGTTGCTCATGGGCTTTTCCTTTGCTTGATGCAGTTTGTGACGCGGCAGGAAGAGACGAGTCGTCCTTTTTCGTCGGTAATGTCGATGTTCCACTTTGCCGCAAAGCTCAAGGGAGCCGAAGCCCGCCAGCGTTTCGGCCAGAGCCAGCGCGGCGCCGCCGCTCATGAAGCCGGAAATCTGACAGACTTTTTCTTCCACTTTGAGGCGGGCTCTGACTCTGCCCGGTTCCGAAGGCAGAAACTCCATGCCGAGAAGATCGTGGAGCAGCACCGGTCTTCGTTTTGTTTCCTGTGCGGAGTGCTGGTTGTCATGCATGATGTTGCCGTAGGGGGTTGGAATTGGCGTCTTCCGTTTTCCGGGGAACACGCGTTCCCGTTTTTTTCAACGGTACGGAAGGCAGGGAGCGGGAACTGTATCGCAGTTCATGATTTCGGGCAAGAAAAAGAAGGTTCATGTCTTTGTCATATTGTGTAACAGTTGATTCAAAATGATGCACAAGGGGAAAATGTTTCGTAAATAAGAGGTGTTTTGAGCTGAAAAACGGCTTCTGGTGCGGTATTTGCGGAAATATTTTGTTTACTCAAAAACTTTTGAAGAGTGTTTAAAGAAGAAAAAAGTTCACGTTGATACAAAACAGCCGGAATGCGGAAAAGCCGGAAAGAAGAAAAAGGACGGAGAGAATGCGTCGTCCGGAATCAGGAGCGGGGCAAAGGGAGAAATTTTCGAGAGCGGGGGCAAAGGGGAGAAAACGCTTGGCAGGCGGAAAGGGAGCGGCGGGTGGCCGTTACGGGGCGTTTTTTTTATGGAAGGATGGAAAGGGCGCGCGGAAAGAGGCGCGAATAGGCGCGCCGCACGGGCGGAAAAGAGCCTGTGCAGGGAATGGGGCGGCCCGGAAAGAGAAGGTTCGGAGAGAAGCGGGGGAATGTGAGCTGTCGGCCTTGGGGCAACGTTCCGGGGAAATGCATTGGCAGGCGGGGAAGCTTTTTCCACGTTCCGGGGCATGAGCATTTCTCACGCCTGCGTATGTGAGCCATGCGTACGTTCGGCCTGGCATGCCTTTGCGGCGGCATTTGCCGCAACTGCGGAAAGGAACCGGTCGAAGGCGGCTCCGCAATCGTTGCAGCAGCGGTATTTCCCGCGCCCGTGGGAGAAAGCCGTGAGAGAAAGGAAAGCCGGGCGGAAGGCCCGGGCGCATTGCCGTGCGGCTTTAGAGCACGGCGCGGCCGACAAGCGTGACGCCGGAGAAAAAGATCATGAGCAGCAGCTTGCGGAAGGTGGCCTGCGGCATGCGGCGCACCACGGGAATGCTGGCGATCACGCCCAGAACGGCGGCGGTGAGGGAAATGCTTACGGCGTCGAACACGCCCTCATCGTACAGGCCCGAGTGCCACTGCATGAGCACCACGCTGCCGTTGACGAAGTTGAAGTACATGCTGGTGGAGGCAAGGGCGTGTTTCTGTTCCCAGCCGCGGAAGGAGGCATATACGGCTGCGGCCGGGCCGCCGAGGCTGGTGCTGGCCGTGAGAAAGGCGCCGAGAAAGCCTGCGAGAAGGGCTGCTGCCGGATGAAAGGGCAAAGTGGCGCGCACGCGGTGGGAAAGGGTTTGCCAGGCCACGAAGAAAAGAAGCATGACGCCTATGGCAAAAACAAGCATGGGGCCGGAAAGTCTGGTGAGCATGGCCACTCCGGAAGGTATGCCGACAAGGCATCCCGCCGACATCCACAAGGTTTCCTTCCAGAGAATGGACTTGCGGTAGATGGCGGAAAGAGCGTGGCGTTACTTGTCGTAGGCTCCCGATTCCATCTGAGCCATGTGCCAGGCGTTGCGTTCCTTCACGAAGTTGAGCACCTTTTGCACGAGTTCGGGAGATTCGTTTTTGCAGGTTTCCTTCTGCCAGTGTTCCAGGAAGGGGGCGAGGGCCTGCATGAGCGCGGCATGATCCTGTTCGGAAAGTTCGTAGAATTCATGACCCTGCCGCTTCATCCATTCGGCGTCTTCCCTGGCGCCGGCTTCAAGGCTTTTGCCTATGGCGAGGGCCATGGCCTTGCCGCCCTTTTCCGAAAGCCATTTCTGCATGTCGGCGGGCATGTCGTCCCACAGTGGCTTGTGCGCGTTTATGGAGAAGCCCGTCACGCCGGTGTTCAGCATGAGATGATACTTCGTGGCTTCCGATATTTTGAAGGAGCGCACCGGAGCCATGGGGCAGAGCACGCCGTCGGCCATGCCCTTGGACAGAGCCAGATAGGTGTCCGGCGAGGGCAGGCGCACGGGGTTCGCGCCGAGAGCCTTGGCAATTTCAATGGTCACGGCGTCCCACACCACGAGCTTGTGGCCCTTGAGTTCGGCGAGGCTTTTCACGGGCTTTATGGTGTGCACCTGATAGGTGGCCGACACCCACGAGGTGTAGGGAACGGAGTTTTCCGGCAGTTCGCGACGCACTTCGGGGAAGGCCTCGATGAGTTCCTGCATGACCACGCTGCCGGTGACGGCGTTGGAGAACAGGCCGGGCACGTCCACCACGGAGAGCAGATTCATTTTTCCGGGGAACAGGGAGGGACGCATGCGGCCGAAGTCCACGCGGCCGTCGGCAACGGCGGCCAGACTTTCGGCTTCGGGGAAGAGTTCGTTGGTGGCGAAGTAGTCGAAGCTCAGGCCGTTCTTGCCCGGAAACGCGGTTTCCGCCTCCTTCATGAAGGGCTTCCACACAAGTTCCACGGTGGGGTGCGACATGGCATAGCCGCCGTTGAAGGAGAGGTGCCGGAATCCTTTGGCATCGGCCGTGGGAGCAATGGCCATGGCGGCGCTCACGAGGGCGGCGGCCAGCAGTGTCAGATGTCTGCGCATGGTTTCTCCTTGTTGCGGGAAGCGGTTCCCGGATGATTTTTCTTTATGTCATCACAGGGGATTATGTCCGGTTCGTCAATCAATAAAAAATGCGGAGGTGTTCAGCGCTGCTGAACGCTTCGGGATAAAGTCCGCAAAATGCGGCTAGTGCGGAAATCGGGAACCATGCGCAATGTCGGCCGGGCATGGGCGGAAAAGGCCGGAGCTTGTGAAGGAGCGGCGGCGGAAGAAGGTCGGGGGCGGGGAAGGAAGCCGTGACCCGGAAGGCGGAACGGCCGCGGGGAAAGGGGCGGATGAAGGGGGAAACGCGGTCTGCGCGGGGCCGGAGAGGCGTTGCCGGGGAAGGGGATGGTCTGCGCGGGGCCGGAGAGGCGTTGCCGCGGGCGGAAGGGGAGCGGCATTGCCGGGAAAGAAGAGCGGAATGGAGGATGAGTACGGGGGCGGCGGTCGTTGAGGCGCGGGCGGCGGGCGGCTGCGCGTTTTCTCTCGCGCATCGGGCCGGAGTGCCGCAGAGGCGCGCTTCGTTGCGGAAAAGGGAACGTGCGGCAGTCGGGGCGCGCTGCCGGCGGGCGGAGCGGCCGTGCGGCGTATTCGGAAGAGGGCGCGGACGGCGTTTCTGCGCGGCTTTCGGCGCAGAGCTCGGGCGCGCGTTGCCGCTCAGCGTGCGGGCACGTCGTTCATGGTGCGCCAGCGGGAGCAGAGGGCGTTCAGAAAGAGCTTCTTTTCGCCTTCGGGCGGATGCCGGGACGACACGGCCAGAACCACGTGACGCCGCGGCGTGAATTCGTCGAGACTGAAGGCTTGCAGATCCGTCATGTCGTCGGGCAGGGCGTGCCTGCACATGATGGCCGCTCCCATGCGCAGGCGCACGGCTTCCAGAGCCGCGGGAGGCGTGGCCACGCGCAGCCGCACCGTGCCCGTGAGGGGAATGCCCGCATAGGCGTCGAGTTCCGCAATGGGGCTTGCGCCCGCCACATAGACCATGGGCAGGGAAAAAAGGCGTTCG
Organism: uncultured Mailhella sp.; assembly: GCA_944322635.1. Classification (GTDB taxonomy): domain Bacteria; phylum Desulfobacterota; class Desulfovibrionia; order Desulfovibrionales; family Desulfovibrionaceae; genus Mailhella. Next base: position 55,239 of record CALUPL010000057.1, on the reverse strand, counting down.
AAAGAGGGGGAGGGGCCGAGCGGTTCCACGAGGGAGCGGTGCGCCACGAGCATGAGGGGCGAGTCGAAGAGCGGAATTTCCTCCAGGGTGGGCAGCAGGTTTTCACGGAACACGAGCGCGCAGTCGAGTTCTCCGGAAAGAATGTTGTGGCAGAGCATGGAGCCTCCGGCCACGTGCAGCGAAAAGTTGAGCGAGGGAAAGCCGTCGCTCAGGGCGGCCATGCTCCGCATGAGGAGCGATTGCAGCAGAGCCAGCACGCCCACGCGCAGAATCTGCTGTTCCAGCTGAAAGTTCTTCAGTTCGCAGCGCAGGCTGTAGAGCGTGTTGCCGAGCGCGGGAATGCGCGAGTAAAGAAACTGGCCCGCAGGCAGCAGTTTCAGCGGATGTCCGGAACGTCGTTCGAACAGCGGCATGCCGAGTTCCTCTTCGAGCTTCTGTATCTGCTGGCTCACCGCCGAAGGGGTAAGGCACAGTATGGCCGCCGCCCGGCGTATGCTGAGCGTTTCGGCCACGTAGCAGAAGGGGCGCAGGTACTGTATGAGGCTCACGTCGAGGTCGTTCATGGCGGAAGAGGGCTTGAAGTGGAGGAAGGGCCGTTGTCCGGCACGGTTCAGAGTAGGGCATTTGCCTTCTTCATGCAAACGCGGCTATTCTCATGCGCGCAGCCTTGCCATGAGCGTGTGAAACGATTAAAGTGCGTCCGTCCCGCCATCGGAGCGGACGAAGGATATCCATGCCCAGACTCGCCGTTTTTCATGCCGACAACCTTGCCGTCCTGCGCGCCTTGCCGGACGCCTGCGTGGATCTCATTTACATAGATCCTCCCTTCAACACGGGGCGCGTGCAGAAGCGCACCTCTCTTGCCACGGTGCGCGACGAAAACGGCGACAGAGTGGGGTTCAAGGGGCAGCTTTACCGCACCATACGCGGCAGAACCAGCGGCTACGACGACAGGTTCGACGACTTTCTGGGCTTCCTCCAGCCGCGCATGGAAGAGGCGTACCGCATTCTTGTTCCCGACGGCTCGCTGTTTTTTCATCTCGACTACCGGGAAATACACTACTGCAAGGTCATGCTCGACGGCATTTTCGGCCGCGCGTCGTTCATCAACGAAATCATCTGGGCCTACGACTACGGGGCGCGTTCCAAAAAACGCTGGCCCGCCAAGCACGACAACATTCTCTGGTACGCCAAGAATCCGGAATCGTTCACGTTCAATTTCGACGCCATGGACCGCATTCCCTACATGGCTCCGGGCCTTGTGGGGCCGCGCAAGGCCGCGCTCGGCAAAACGCCCACCGACGTGTGGTGGCACACCATAGTGAGTCCCAACGGCAGGGAAAAGACCGGCTACGCCACGCAGAAGCCCCGCGCCATCATCGACCGCATAGTCAAGGTGCATTCCCGCCCCGGCGACATTCTGTGCGACTTTTTTGCCGGAAGCGGAACCCTCGGCGAATCGGCCTTCGAACTCGGCCGCAACGCCCTGCTCGTGGACAGCAATCTGGAAGCCGTGCACGTCATGAAGAAACGCTTCGAGGGCATGGACGTGGAATGGCGCAGAGGGGCGGCCCGCGCCGCGCTTTCGCTGCGTTCGCTTCAGGAGGCTTCCGCCGCACAGCGCAGCGAACCGGCCCCGCAGCAGGCGAAAGACGAGCCTTCCGGACCGAAGAGCGTTCCGGACGCGCCCGCGCCGGGAAGAAAACCGGGCCGACCGGCCGGAAAAAAGGGCGCGACGGCACGCGTGTCGAAGGGGTCGGGAAAAAAGGGCGCGACGGCACGAGGGGAGAAGAGTTCGGAAAAAAAGAGCGCGGAAAAGAAGCGTTCCGGCACAGAGATTGCCGCATCCGTTGCCGGGTAGCGGTTCGTTTGGAGAAACGCGCAGCGGGGCGGCGGAAGCTCAGGCTGCCTGAGCTTCCTGCGCACGCGGTTCGAATGTGCGCTCCGCCTTCCGTTTGCGTTTTGAGGAGGACTGTATGTCATGCAGCTTCGGGCAGATTCGATCTGTCCGGCCGCTTGTTTTCTGTGCCCGGTCTGTCCGGGCTTTTTTGCGCCGCACGCCTTCGCGCACAAAACCGGTTTCGGAACGCGGCGTTTTTGCCGTGCGTCGGTTTTGTTCCGCGGGGCGAGGCGGGGGAAATTTGTTCACCGGTCGCGGCCTCTGTCGGAGATTCCCCGTCTGACCGACAGGGCCGCGTTCCGGTCTGCCGCAGGAAGGTCGTCCGGCGCCGTGCGGTTCAGCGGTGCGGCGGCAGATTCTGCGGCTTGTTCTCGTGATCCCCGGCGATTCGTGCCGGGGGAGGCGTCTGCTGCGGGGTGCGGTCCCCGGCGGACTTCACGTGACGTTTTTCTGTCGGCTCTTCCCCGGAGGCAGGGAGGCGGAGCGGGGGAGGGCCGGACGTTTATTTGAGGAATATGGCCAGAATGGGAATGATGACGAGCGAGATGAGCGTGGTTATGATGACCGCGGCCGATGCGTCGTCTTCCGCCACCTTGTAGGAATCGCTCATGGCGTAGGCCAGCGTGCCCACCGGCATGGCGGCCAGCAGCGTTCCCATGGAACGCCACATGGGTTCCGTGTGCAGGGCCGTGAGCGCGGCGAAGGCTATGACGGGCTGCACGAACTGCTTGGCCGCGAGAATGACCAGCTGCCTGCGCGGATGGAAGGCGGAGTTGCCGGTATGGTTGCGCAGCCTTGCGCTGATGACTATGCCGAGAGACACCAGCGCGCAGGGCATGACCGAGTTGCCGAGCGCGCGGCACGGCGATTCGATGACCGAAGGCACGGCCGTGCCCGTGGCGTAGAACGCGGAGCCGCCCAGCGTGGCCAGCACCACCGGATTGGTGATGAGCGCCAGCGCAATGGTGCGTATGGGATGCCGGCCCCTGGCGCCGCTGTTCACCAGAATGAACAGCGTGATGAGCACCATGGGAATTTCGAGAATGTTGGTGAGCGTGCTTGCCAGAACCACCACCGGGCTGCCGGGGTAGAGAGCCATGAGCACGGGCAGGCCCACCAGCACCACGTTGGGAAAGCTGGCCAGCATTGACAGCATGACTTCCTCTTTGTAGCCTGTTTCGAGCCGCAGGCAATGAAAGGTCGGAATGAGCAGCCCGAACGTGACGAACAGACTCACGGCAAAACCGGCGAGAAAGGCTTCGTGGTCGAGATCTTCGGGCCTGCATTCCGCTATGGAAAGAAATATCAGGGCAGGCAGGCCCAGGTTGACGAGAAACTGATTGAGCGTGGTCGAGCCGAAGGGGGGCACGAGCTGAAACCGCTCGGCAAGCATCCCCAGAAATATCAGCACGAACACGGGAAGCAGCAGTAAAAACACATCCCACATGGTATGTCTCCGGGCGTTTCGCGTCTTGCGCGAACGCCGTTGCATTCTTTTTTTCGGTATTTCGCCTTCCGGCCGGGCAGGCGTGAGTTCGCAGAATGCAGCAAACGGCATTTCCCTGCAAACGAGATTTCCTGTGGGTCGGGATAAGTTTTTCTTATGACGGAAAATCCACCGCTTAATGCGCTGGCGGCCTTTGAGGCGGCGGCGAGACTCGGCAGCTTTACCCGGGCAGGGGAGGAGCTGTGCGTCACGCAGGCGGCCGTAAGTCAGCATATCCGGCACCTTGAGGATTATCTCGGCGTGCCGCTTTTCATTCGGCGTTCTCCGGGCGTGTGTCTCACGCCGGACGGAGAACGCTATTATCTTGCCGTTTCCGGCGCGCTGGAAACCCTGCGTCGGGAAACCGCGCGGCTTCGGCGCGGGGTGGGGCCTCTTTCCGTGGTGGCGGAGGCCAGTTTCGCCAACCGCTGGCTCGCCCCCAGGGTGAGCCGTTTCTGCGAACGCTTTCCGGACATGGATGTCCGCATTGCCCCGCATCCCGACTTTCCCGAGCTCGGGCCGGACGTGGACATCATCGTGCGCAGGGGCATGAAGCCCTCGCCCGGACTTTTTCTGCTTCCGCTTCCCGAGGAACGGCTTTTTCCCGTGTTCGGCCCCGACTATCTCCGGGAACACGCCTCGAACTGGCAGAACGACCGGCTTCTGCGTTCTCCGCAAAGCCGCAGGGAAACATGGACGGCCTGGTTTCAGGCCGCCGGAATACGTTCGGCGCTGCGTTTCGGTCCCATTTATCAGTTTACCTACATGGCCCTTGCCGCCGCGGCCGAGGGCAGGGGAGCGGCTCTGGCGAGTTCTCTTCTCGTGGTGGAGGATCTGCGTGCCGGACGCCTGGCCTCGTTGCGTTCTCCCTCCATAGCCGTGAGCCGTCGCTATACCGCCGCCTGTCTTGCCGATGCCGCGCGTTCTCCCCGCGTGAGCGCATTCTTTGCCTGGATGCAGGACGAACTTGATCGCGACAAGGCGGAGTTTCCCGACTGCTTCCCCGATCCCTCTCCCCGTTAGGGGCGAACGTTGCGGGGGCTTTTCGTCGGGCGGGAATGGCGCGTCGGGCCGTGCCTCGCGCCCGGGCTGAACGTCCAGGTTCGGGCGGTCGCCCTTGAGCGGGAATGGCGCGTCGAATCCCCGCGCCGAGGGGGAAAGGAGCGCGCGGTCGCCGTTTTTTCCTTTCATGCCGCATCTTTTCCGGGGCCGCTTTTCTGCTGTCGGTCTGCGGGCGGAGTAAGGGTGGCCACGGCATCCGCAGGAGCCCGCAACGGAGTTGCGCCGCTCACGGCGGGGCGCGTGCAGAAGCGGATTCCGCACGGCCCGTCCGGCCCGGGACAGGTCTTTATGGGGGCCGTTCCTCGGCTTGACGAGTCCGGTAAAGGACTCTATAAAAATGGCTTTGGCGCGTTTTCAGAAGGGCCGGAAGGCCTTACTATTTCCAAGGTGCGTCCTAAGGAGAAATATATGTCGAACATGACTATCGTTGGTGCGCAGTGGGGCGACGAAGGCAAGGGTAAAATCGTCGATCTGCTCACGTCCGAAGTGGATATGGTGGTCCGGTTTCAGGGCGGCAACAACGCCGGACATACGGTCATTGTGGATGGCCAGAAGTACGTCCTGCATGTCGTTCCCTCGGGCATCCTTCACCCCGGGAAAATGTGCATCATCGGCAACGGCGTCGTGCTCGATCCCGAAAGCTTTCTTGAGGAGATCGACGCCCTCCAGAGTCTCGGACTCGACGTCAGCCCGGAACGTCTGAAGATAAGCTACAAGACGCATCTCATCATGCCCTATCATCGCGCCATCGACGGTGCGCGCGAAGGCAGGGCCAAGTCCAAGATAGGCACCACCGGCCGCGGCATCGGCCCCTGCTACGAGGACAAGAAGGCCCGCGTGGGCGTTCGTGCCGGCGATCTCACCGATCCCGAAGTGCTCCGTGCCAAGATTGAGCACGCCCTTCAGGAAAAGAACGTGCTCTTCACCCAGCTCTACGGCCTGCCCGCGCTGGATCCCGAAATCGTGTTCAACGACCTCATGGCCATTGCCCCCCGTCTCGTGCCCTATCTGGCCGACGTATCCACGCTCATCATGGATGCCGACGCCGCGGGCAAGAGCATCATGTTCGAAGGCGCGCAGGGCGTCATGCTCGACATCGATCACGGCACCTATCCCTTCGTGACCTCTTCCAACGTGGTGTGCGACAACGCCTCCATCGGCTCTGGCGTGCACGCGGGACTTATCGATCAGCGCATTGCCATCGTCAAGGCCTACACCACCCGCGTGGGCTCCGGTCCCTTCCCCACGGAACTGTTCGACGACATGGGCGAATTCTTGCGCCGTCAGGGCGGCGAATACGGCGCCACCACCGGCAGACCCCGCCGCTGCGGCTGGCTCGACCTCGTAGTGCTGCGCGAAATGGCCCGTCTGTGCGATCCCACTTCCATTGCCCTCACCAAGGTGGACGTGCTTTCCGGTCTCAAGGAAATCAAGTTCTGCGTGGCCTACGAGTACGAGGGCAAGGTGATGCAGTATCCTCCCCAGACCCCGCGCGGACTCGACAACGTCAAGCCCGTGTATGAGGTTCTGCCCGGCTGGACCGAAGATCTTTCCGACTGCACCTCGTGGGAATCCCTGCCCGGAAACTGCCGCCGCTACATCGAGCGCATCGAGGAAATTCTCGGCGTGAAGATAGGTTACGTTTCCGTGGGTCCCGACAGAAATCAGACCTTCCGGCGCTAGCATGGCTGCGGCCGGAAAGAAAGGCGGCAGTGCGGCCGCGCGCGCATCCTCGCCCGGAGACAGACTCCCCGGCGTGGATGAGGCGCGGGCCGCGTTTTCGTGCGCCCTCGCTCCGGATCTGGAACGGCCGCGCGCTTTTCTGCGTGCCATGCGCGCCGAGCCGCCGCAGCTTCTGCACCTCGAGGGGGGAGACGTCTCTTCCCGCGTGGCCATGGCCCTGTGGTGGGCCGCGCTGCTCAACTGCGAAGGCGAAGGCGACCAGCCTTGTCTGGCCTGTCATTCCTGCCTGAGAATCGGGGCGAACATGCACCCCGACCTCTTTCTGCTCGACGGCCGCGCCTCTTCCATCAAAATCGACGACGTGCGCGCCCTGCGGCCGCTGCTGGGCGAAAAGCCGCATTTCGGCCGTCGCCGCGTCATCGTGCTGGCCGAAGCGCAGTCTCTGGGCATTGAGGCGGCCAATTCCCTGCTCAAGGTGCTCGAAGACCCTTCGCCCGATACCTGCTTCGTGTTCACCGCGCCCCAGCGCGAAAGGCTTCTGCCCACACTGGTTTCCCGCGGATGGGTGATCACGCTTCCCTGGCCCGAAACCGGCCGCGCGCTTCCTGCGGAACTTGCCCCGTGGGAAACGGCGCTTGCGCGCTTCGCTTCCGAAGGCAGAGGCTGGTTCGATCTGTCGCAGGCTCGGAACGGACTCGATGCCGCCTCCGCGCAGAATGTGGTTCTCGTGGGCCAGAAGGCCCTTGCCGACTGCCTTGCCGGACGCACTTCGGGGGAGCTTGCCGCCGTGTTTCGACCTCTGCCCGAGGCCGTGCTGCTGGAAATTGCCGATCTGTTCGTGGAGTGTCAGGACGCGCTCATGGCGCAGGTGAATCCGCTTCTCGCCCTCGATGCCATGGCCACCGGACTCTATCGCGCGGTTCGCGAGGGACGACGGGGCAAAACCCTCGGAACTCCTTGACAGAACGACTCTTCGTTCCTACCTTTCGGGTACCACTATTGGAGGTCTTTTCATGAGTCAGGAATTTGAAAATAAGGATGCCGTGAACGAAGAGCCGGAACTCCAGGCGCCGGAACAGAACGCCGAAGAGCAGGCCCCCGTTCAGGAAAAGACGGAAGAAGAGCAGCTTGAGGAGTGCCGCGCCAGACTCTGCGCGGCCTGCAACGTGGCCGCCGAGGCCAATGCCGTCAAGCTGCGTGCGCTGGCCGAGATGGACAACTTCAAAAAGCGCGTTCAGCGCGAAAAGGAAGAGCAGGCCCGCTACGCCGCCGAAAAGGTTCTCGCCGATCTTCTTCCCACGCTGGACAATCTCGACCTCGCCCTCCAGTACGGCGGACAGTCGGAAGAAAGCCGCAACATGATGGTCGGCGTGGAAATGACCCGTACCATGCTGCTCGACGCGCTCAAGAAGCACGGTCTCGTGCCCGTGGGCGAACCCGGACAGGTCTTCGATCCCAACGACCATGAGGCCGTGGGACAGGAAGAGGCCGAAGGCGTCGAGGCCGGATGCATCGTCCGCGTCATGCAGAAGGGCTACAGACTCAACGACCATCTGCTGCGTCCCGCCCGCGTCATCGTCGCCCGGTAGGCGTCCTTTTCAATCCTTTGTCGGAAAACGGAGTCTGCCTTCGGGCGGCTCCGTTTTTGCGTTTATCCGCACGTCGGCGGCGGAACGGAGAGTACGGGCCGTGAGCCCCCGCAGGCGCATCCGGAATGCCTGCGCTTTCTGTTTCCGGCAACGCGCCGGAACACGGACGTTGTCCCTTGCTGCCCGCATCGAAAATGCCGCTTCCGTGATTTCGGATACGGACAACGCCGCCTCGTGTGCGGTAGAAGACATGGTTAATGTCAAACAGGAGTGATTTATGCAGGTTCTTCTTGTGAACGGCAGCCCCCACGCCAAGGGCTGCACCTGGACGGCCCTTTCCGAAGTGGCCTCCGAACTCGAAAAGCAGGGCATCGGTACGCAGATTTTTCAGCTGGGCACTCAGCCCATTGCAGGTTGCATAGGCTGCGGCTCCTGCCGCAAGACCGGCCGCTGCTTCCGCGACGATAAGGTGAACGAAGCCCTGGCCCTCGTGCCCGAATTCGACGGGTTCGTGTTCGGCTCCCCCGTGTACTACGCCTCCGCTTCCGGACAGCTCGAAAGCTTCCTCGACAGACTCTTTTTCTGCGGCTCCAAACTCTTCGCCAACAAGCCCGGCGCCGCCGTGGTGAGCTGCCGCAGAGGCGGAGCTTCCGCAGCCTTCGAGCAGATCAACAAGTACTTCGGCATGAACAATATGCCCGTGGTCACTTCCACCTACTGGAACCAGGTGCACGGCAATACCCCCGATGAAGTCCGCCAGGACGCCGAAGGCCTCCAGACCATGCGCCACCTCGCCCGCAATATGGCCTGGATGCTCCGCTGCTTCGAGGCCGGCCGCGTCGCAGGCGTGCCCCTCCCCGAAATGGAACCCACCATCCGTACCAACTTCATCCGCTGATCTTTCCGCGGCCGATGGAAAAAAGGGCGGAGTCCTGCAAAGGACCCCGCCCTTTGTCGTCTGCGCCCCGGAAAAGGCAGAAAAGGCAGGAAAGGCAGAAAAGGCACAGGGGCGCTGCCCCTGAACCCCGCCGGGGGGAATGATTCCCCCCGAACCCCCTCGTCTGCGTCTGCGGGCAAAGGCCTTCCGGGCATGACAGCGGAGCTTCGAACTCCTTTTCGTCGGAATTCGTTCCTGCAGGAGCGTCATTGCGTCCTTGACGGCGGAAGCCTTCCTCGAATTCGTCCATGGGCCGACGTCCTTTGTTCTGCCTTCTCAGTGCGGCCGTGTGCTGTCGCACCCGGCCGCCGTGGCCGACCGCTGTTTTGCAAAGCAAAACAGCGGTGTTGGCGGAAGAGACGAAGAACCGGAGGGGGCGGTCGGAGTACGCCCTCCGTGTTGGCGGAAGAGGAGCCGGAGAGGGGGACGTTTTTTTGGGGGGGGGCGTGCGCTGTCGCCTGTTTCCGCGGAATGTTCGGGCGTCGGGGAACGAGGGGGACCGCGTGAGGCGTTGACTCTGCGGAAAGTGGGAGACGGCTGCGTTCCGCGGGCGTCGTTCGAAGTGCGGGCAGTGGGGGAACGGCGGGCAGAACGGGCTGTCTTGCGCAAACGAACCGTTGTGTTACCTTGTCGCAGGTTGCCCGCTTTTCGGGTTCGGATGTTTTCGTCTGCCTTCAGTGAGCCTGTTCATGAATCTTTCCGCCTCTGCCGTCGGCCATGCCGTGGCGCTTTTCACCATCATCGTCTGGGGTGTCACCTTCGTGTGCACCAAGGTTCTGCTTCGGGACTTTCAGGCCGTGGAAATTCTGTTTCTGCGCTTTGCCATGGCCTTCTGTGCCCTGTATCTCGCCGCCCCCGGAAAACTTCCCGGCATGACGGCGCGCAGGCGCGTTGTTGTGGCCTCCGCGGGGCTTTGCGGCATATGCCTGTATTATCTTCTGGAAAACATTGCGCTCGGCCATACCATGGCTTCCAACGTGGCGGTCATTCTTACGGCTACGCCGCTTTTCACCGCCCTCGTGTCTCGCTTCGTATTCCGCAGCGGTGAAAAGTTCGGGGCCAGTTTTTATCTGGGCTTTGTCGTCGCCATGACCGGCATCTGCCTCATAAGTTTCAACGGCGTGCGTCTTTCGTTGAATCCCGTGGGCGATCTGCTGGCCGTCACGGCCGGGCTTGTGTGGGCCTTCTACGCCTGTCTCACCAGCATCATGGGCAAGTGGGGCGTCTCCTCTCTTCAGATTACCCGCGCCACGTTCGGCTGGGGGCTGCTGTTCATGCTTCCCTTTCTGGCCTTTTTCGGCTTCAGCTGGGACATGACAAGGCTCCTGCGCCCCGTGAATCTCGTCAATATGCTCTTTCTCGGTCTGGTGGCCTCGGCCCTGTGCTTCACCACCTGGAACATGGCCGTGCGCGCTCTCGGCACCGTGCGCGCCAGCCTCTACATCTATCTTGTGCCCGTCATCACCGTGGCCGTTTCCGTCGTGGTTCTGAACGAACCTCTGACATGGCTCTCCGCTCTCGGCACCGTTCTCACCCTTGCGGGTCTCTTCCTCTCTCAGATGGGAAGAAGATAGGGCGGCGGGGAACAGCCTTTTCCTGCGTTTTCCTTGTCTTGCCCGGCGTTTTGCCGGGGCCGTCCTTTTGCCGGTCGCGCGTTTTTTCGTGCCGCCCGGCAAGGCGTGTTGAAGCGTTCGGGAAAAAGGTTCTGCGGCGCACGGCCGGGCCTTTTTCGAGTCGTCCGCCGAACTGTGGCAGGCCCGGCTTGTTCCGTTGAGGCCGCTCCCGTTCCGGCTCTTTCGAGAGGGCATCGTATCCGACGGAACATTGTGCGCTTCCGGAGAGTTCTGGCTTGTGTTGCGGGTTTTGTCGGAAGGTGCAGAAAAAGGCCGCCCCCCGAACGCGCGCGGAGAGCGGCCCCGCAGGTTTGCCGTGGAATGATTACGGCTTGACGGCCCTTGTGGCCGCAAACGAGGGACAGAACCTGTCGAGCAGGCGTTCCCCGCCGAAAGTGTCCTCATAAAAGCCGGTGATGACGAATCCGGCCGCAATCTGGCCCTGAATCTGATCCGTGAGGGAGTGGCCGAATTCCACGGCGTCGCCCTTGCGTTCCAGTTCTTCCTTGGAGAGATGATCCAGGTCGGAGTAGGGCAGGGGGTATTTCACCTGAAGCACGCCTTCGGCCTCCAGATTCTCGTCGAACAGATAGAACACCGGATTCATGAAGCCGCTCATGAGCACGCCGCCCTTTTTCAGCACGCGGAACGCCTCGTTCCACACCGGCTGAATGTGCGGAATGAACACGTTCGACACCGGATGCACGATGATGTCGAAACTCTCGTTTTCGAACATGGAAAGATCGGTCATGCTGGAACGCACGGTTTTGAGGTCCAGATTTTCGCGTCGCGCCACGGTGCGGTCCTGTTCGAGCTGGGCTTCGGAAAGATCCAGCACGGTCACGTCGGCGCCTGCGGCCGCGAGAACCGGTCCCTGCTGACCGCCGCCCGCAGCCAGGCACAGAATGCGTTTGCCCTTTACGGGCGGAAACCATGCGGCGGGAACGGGCTTCTGCGCGGTGAGCACGATGCACCAGTTGCCGAGGCGCGCGTTGTGAATGACCTCGTCATCCACGGGAACGGTCCACGGATTCTTCTGGCGGACCTTTTCTTCCCAGTTTTTGTTGTTCAGGGCGATGATGTCCATTCTCTGCGACTCCTTTAAGGATGCCCGTGCCGGTCGCAGGCGTGCCGATGAGACGCACGCGGCAACGGCGCGCAGGAGAATTCTGCATGCGCGTGTTTGCCGTGAAGCGGCCGGGAACCCTAGAAAGAGGTTTTTTCTGTCCGTCCGCGCGGCGCGGAACGGACGTTCGGGGACGCGAACGCGTTATTTTTCGTTCGGGTCCTGCTTTTTCTTGCCGAAATGGAGAATGTGTCCCATTTTTTCCTGCTTGGTGCGCATGTAATGTTCGTTGATGGCGCACAGGCCGATTTCCAGGGGCACGCGCTCCGTAATTTCTATGCCGTAGCCTTCCAGACCCACGATCTTGCGGGGATTGTTGGTCATGAGGCGAAGGCGGCTGATGCCCAGATCGCGCAGAATCTGCGCGCCTGCGCCGTAGTCGCGCAGATCCGGGGCAAAGCCGAGCTTGATGTTGGCTTCCACCGTGTCGTACCCCTGCTCCTGCAGGGCGTAGGCGCGGATTTTGTTGGCAAGGCCTATGCCGCGGCCTTCCTGACGCATGTACAAAAGCGCGCCGCGGCCTTCCTTTTCAATCTGCATGAGCGCGGCGGCAAGCTGATTGCCGCAGTCGCAGCGCAGCGAACCGAAGGCGTCGCCGGTAAGGCATTCGCTGTGCACGCGCACCAGCACCGGCGAGGGATCGGTGCGTTCGTCCACGTTGCCCTTCACGAGAGCTATGTGCGTGTCGGAGGAGGCGTCGCTTTCGTAGGCGATGATGCGGAACGTGCCGTACTTGGTGGGCATGTTGGCTTCGGCCACGCGTCGCACGGCCAGCTTGCCGTAGCGGATGTGATAGCGGATGATGTCGCGTATGGCCGCAATGTGCAGATTGTGGGTTTCGGCAAAGGCTTCCAGATCGTCCATGCGGGCCACGGAGCCGTCTTCCCTGAGAATTTCGCAGATCACGGCCGCAGGACGCAGCCCCGCGAATCCGGCCAGATCGGTACCGGCTTCGGCTATGCCCACGCGGGTGAGCACGCCGCCCTTTCTCGCGCGCAGCGGAAAAATGTGACCGGGCGTGACAATGTCGTCCGGGCCGGCGTTTTCGGCCACGGCGGCGCGTATGGTGGTGGCGCGGTCCGCTGCGGAAATGCCGGTGGTTACGCCCGTGCGGGCCTCGATGGATACGGTGAACGCCGGTTCACGCCCCGTTCCGCTCGATGCCATGAGCGGAAGGTGCAGCTTGTCGGCCATGTCCGGCGAAAGGGCCAGACACACGAGTCCGCAGGCGTGACGGGCCATGAAATTCACGGCATCCGCATCCACCTTTTCGGCGGCCATGACAAGATGACCGCTGCATTCGCGGTCGTCGTCGTCCACAACAACGATCATCCGGCCGTTGCGGATGTCCTCGACAGCCTGTTCAATGGTGCAAAGAGAAGATAGCTGACGCATGACACACTCCCTGAGATGTCCACATCAGGGCCGCAAAAGGCGCTAGGAGAGAGGAGAATGCTTCAGAACGACTGAGGCGAAGGATCCGTTCTCTTTCTTCCGGACTGTTACCGTCGGCCCCGGACTTGCACCGGATCTGCGCTTTTCCCTTGAAAACGCGCCCGCGGGCTGCCTCCGCATTCGGAGGTTCACCGCCGGTGGGGACTTGCACCCCGCCCTGAGAGTTCCTGTATGTTTTAATGTCCCTGTGTCTGCTGTCAAGTGGGGGCGGGAATGTTTCCGCTTTTCGGGCGTTTTCCGGCCGTTTTTGGGGGAAATCTGCCGGGCGTCCGCCGGGAACCGCACGAAGAAGGCGGCCGGTCGTGCGGCGGACCGGCCGAAAGCGGCGCGTTCTTTTTGGGTCGGAAGATTTCCCGGTCCGAAGAGGGTTCCGTTTGAAGTGCGAAGGCATTCGACGCTTTTCGGCCGAGGGCTTTTGGGGGGAGGGGGCAGAATGCGTCGGGGGCAACGTCTGCGGATGCGGCCGCATTTGCTTTTTTTGGGGGGCAGAAGGCCGTTTTTTCAGCTGCTTTGCGCCGCAGTCGTTTCGTGTCGGCAACGCATGGGAAAAATGCCTTGCCATGAGGAAAAAAACAAGATATGAAGACAGTTCAGATAAAGAATTCTGACATTGTGCGGGGTATCCGTCCGCGACGTGTGCCTTTCGGCAGGGCGTCCGGGAAAGGCGTCTGTTCCGCCGGGCCGCGCAGGTCTCCATAGAGTATTCCCGGTGTGGGAAATCTCTCCTGAAAAGGGGAGTTTAGATAAAGGGCAGTTGAGCTGCCTCTTCTAAAAGAAGCCCGGAAGCTAGCGCCGGGCTTCTTCCTTATCTGAAATGCCGCGGACGGCGTTGTCCGCAATGTCCTTTTGCGCCGGGCGGGTACTCCCGGATTTTTCGATTTCTTCCCCCTTCTGCCTGTTCTGCCGGAGCGTTCCGGTTCGGGGGCGTTTCACGTTTTTTGCATTCCGAAAAGGCCGCTTTGTGGCGCGAATCATGAAATAATGCGGCGTGGCTTCATGCAGCGACGCAGAGGAGTTTTAGTTATGGTTCCTGTTCTTTCCGTTACCCCGTCCGAACTTGGGGAGACTTCCGCGCTGGCCGAGCTTCAGCTTCTGCCCGATGAGGAACTCATGAGTCTCTGGGAACAGACGCAGTTTGCCGTGGCCGCCATTGAAGGGCACGGCGGCAGTGCGAGAACCGCCCATACCTATGAGTTCGCCGTGCTCATGGAAATGCAGCGTCGTCTGGTTTCGCGTCCGGCCAGCGAACTGTTCGGCAGCGGCGGCGACGAGAGCTTTCCCTTGCCCGAAGGGAGCAAGGCTTCGCCTCACGTCATGCTGGTGAAGGCCTGATGGCAGGCCGCCTTGCGCGGATTTTGCGCGTGGCGGCGGATTGAATTCCCGTGCCTTTGCCGGGCGCGACGACATGTTTTTGCGGAAAAGGTCGGGTGATGTGCCCGGCCTTTTTTTTCTGCGGAGAGTCTTGTTGCGTCGGGGGCATTGGGGAGGGCGCGGCAGAAACAGGGGGCCGGAAAAAGTTTTTTCCCGGTCAGCGTTCGGCGGAGCCGGGAAAGGAGAGGGGGCTTCAGGAGAGTTCCTTTCCGAAGGCGCGGGCCGTGCCTGCGCCGCGCGGGCGGAGGCGTTTCGGCATTCAGTCGGCAGGAAGGCCGCAAAGGCGGAGCGGCGCGTTGCCGGGAGGGCCGAAAAAAAGGGGCGTTGGAAACCGCAATGCCGGACGCTTCCCCGGCAGGCCGTGCCCGCAGCCCTGCGCCGGGCGAAAATCAGTCGGTTGCAAAATCCGCCGCTTGCGAAAAAACGCTGCTTGCGAAAAAGCCGCCGGGCGAAAAAGCCCGACGGCGTGAGCCTTGCCCGGTTCGCGGAAGGGCGGACCGGGGGGACCGGCCTTTGCGGCGCATGTTCGGCGGAGCCGGGAAAGGAGAGGGGACTTCAGGAGAGTTCCTTTCCGAAGGCGCGGGCCGTGCCTGCGCCGCGCGGGCGGAGGCGTTTCGGCGTTCGTCGGCAGGAAGGCCGCAAAGGCGGAGCGGAGCGTTGCCGGAAGGGCCGAAAAAAGGGGCGTTGGAAACCGCAATGCCGGACGCTTCCCCGGCAGGCCGTGCCCGCAGCATCCATGTCGGGCCGTGCCTTTTGCCGGGCATCAGCAGAGGCGCAGGAGCGGTCTTTTGCCGGAGCGGCGTTCGTCGGCAGGAACCCGGCAGGGGAAAAGCGGATGCCGCAGCGCGGCGGCAGCAGGGCGCGGAAGGTCGTTCCGCGCTCGATCAGTTTTCGGCGGCGTGGCGTTTTTCCCAGAGGCGCATATCCTTCATTTTCTTGCGGCGCACGCGCTGAATGCTTTTGCATACCAGCGGGGTGTCGCTTTTGAGTCCCCATTTTCTGCGGTAGGCATCGGCGTCGAGTCCGTGCTTGGCAAGGTGCTTTCGGGTGATGAGCTTGAAGGACTTGCCGCATTCAAGGCAGGTGATGCTTTTTTCCCTGATGGACTTGGAAGGAGAGGTGACGGGGGCGTCGTCTTCTTCCTCGGGCTGAATGCCGGATTCCAGATTTTTCAGGCTGGAGGCCAGGGTGCGAATCATGGCCACCATTTCCTCTTCCTGCATGACGCGTACGGAAGACTGTGCCTTAACGAGTTCGATGGCCTGTTTCAAATAATCATCCATGGTATTCCTCCAGAGTTTTTGACGTATGAACGGGGGTGACGGTCATGTTTTCCGTTTTGTTTTTCGTGTGGGCGATCCGGTGGAGAGAATCCCGGATCGCCCGTAGGAACCGCATTCCTCAGCCGTGGGAATGCGGGGGCCGGGGCCGGCGTGCCGTCCCGGAGACATGGGGAGCGAGGCCGCAGTTGACGGCGCCGTTTTTGTTCACCCACACATCGAAGAGAAGGTGAGACACGAAAATGGCCGTGAACATGGAAGCCAGAATGCCGAGCGCAAGCGTGACGGCAAAACCGCGTATGGGGCCGGTGCCGAACTGATAGAGCACGGCGGACGTAAGCAGCGTGGTGAGATTGGAGTCGAGAATGGAGCTTTGCGCCTCGCGGAAGCCTGCGGCCACGGCACGGGCCATGGAAAGACCGCGTCCTATTTCCTCGCGTATGCGCTCGAAAATGAGCACGTTGGCATCCACGGACATGCCTATGGTGAGCACCACGCCCGCAATGCCCGGCAGCGTAAGCGTGGCGCTGAACAGACCGAGACCGGCAAAAAGCAGGCTTATGGTGAACACCAGCATGGTGTTGGCGAGAAGTCCGGCCATGCCGTAGCACACCTGCATGACGACCATGACGCCGATGGAACCCACCGCTCCGGCCACGAGTCCCGCGCGTATGGAATCCGCACCGAGGGAGGGGCCCACGGTGCGTTCTTCCTGCACGGAAACCTTGGCCGGCAGCGAACCGGAACGCAGCACCACGGCGAGATCCTGAGCTTCTTCCGTGGTGAATGAGCCTGTAATGGTCGCCTTGCCGCCGCTTATCTTCTGCTGAATGACGGGTGCGCTCTGCACCACGCCGTCGAGCACTATGGCGAACTGCTGATGCAGCAGCTCTTCCGTGACGCGTTCGAACTGATCCGCGCCGCGTGCGCTGAACTGTATGGCCACGCAGGGCTGATTGCGTTCATCGAAGGCGGGGCGCGCGTCTGCGATGTCCTGACCGGAAAGGAGCGGTTCCCTGTCGAGCACGAGTCCGCCGGAAAGATCCGTGCGGGTTGCGCTTGTCCAGGAGCGCGTGCCCTCCACCAGCGGATACCACGCCGTGCCCGGAGGCAGAAGACCTCCCGAAGCGGAAACGTCGCGGCGCACGCGGTGGAAGGTGAGCTGGGCCGTGCGGCCTATGAGCTGAAGGGCACGTCCGGTGTCGGTGACGCCGGGCAGCTGGATTTGAATTTGATCGTCGCCCTGGCGGCGGATGTCGGGTTCCGCCACGCCGAAGGCGTCGATGCGGCCGCGAAGCGTGCGTATGGTCTGTTCCATGATGCGTTCGCGGAGCTGTTTTTCCCATTCGGGGCGGAAGGAGACGAGGAGTTTTTCCCCGGATCCGGACGAGAAGGCAGAACCGACTGCCATCTGTCCGAATCGGTCGCGCAGCAGGTTGGAGAGTTGTTCGATTCCCTCGTGTTTGAGCGGCACGAATTCCAGCGTTCGACCGTCGGCATGACGGAGGAGGCGGGTCCTTATTCCCGCATCGTTGGCGCTGGAACGGATATCCTGCCCCATAAGGGACAAAGATTGGGAAACGGCCTGATCGATGTCGGCGCCGAGCGTGAGGTTTATGCCTCCGCGCAGGTCGAGCCCGAGGCGTATGGGGTCGGGCAGCCACGCTTCGGCAAAGCGCGGCGGAGCAACAAAATTGACGGATATGCAGGCGGCGCACGCCAGGGCCGCCAGCAACGTGACGCATGAGCGCCAGCGCAGGGAACGCATGTAAAATCCTCGGAGAGCGTTCCGAAAAGGGTCGGATTCATGCGGCGCGCACGACGCCGCCATGCCGCAGGGGATTCGGGCACGCGCAGGGCGGCCGGAAAGCCTCTTTGTGGCAAAGACCGGAAGGGAACGCTCGAAACGTAAAGTACAGACAAAACGTCTGTTCATTGCCGCGCGGGCAGAACAGAAACACGAGCCGTGACTAGACGTTCAGCGAGGAGGGAGGAGCGAGGGCGAACCAGTGGATGAGTCCGTGACTTTCCGGCGGACAGGCGCGCACTTCGAAGTGCTCCTGAGCGCAGCAGAGGAAAAAGTCGGGCAGGGGAGGCACGGAAGGCAGAGCCGCGGGGCAGTCGCCGCCGTCGGTGCCGGAGGAGACGTTCTGTTGCCGCTTGCCCGGAGAACGCAGAGACGTTCCGTCGGAATCGGCAAAGGTCTTGAGCTGGGATACGGGATTGCTGATGCCGCTGATGGCCAGAGTAAGAGAGGACATGCGGAAGCTGTCCATCTCCTTGTGCTCGTCGGCCTGTCCCCTTGCGGGCATTAAAAGGACGCAACAGATCATCAGGAGCATGAGCCTGATGCCGATAGAAAATCTTTTCGTCGCGCCTTTCATCATGTTTCAGCCTTTCTTCGATAGTTTGACTATGACTTCTTCCGTTGCTTTGTCAAGGGTTCCGAAAGGCAAAAGGGGAAATTAGTTCCAGTTGCGGCACACGTCCACCCATCCCTTTGCGCCGGAATATTCCTCCAGTTCCGGCAGGGTGAGTTCTATGCTGCTGTTGGCGCTGCCGCAGGCGGGAAACACGGTTTCGAAGCGGCGCAGCGAGGTGTCCAGATAGACGTCCGCGCTTTCCGGCACGCCGAAGGGACACACGCCGCCCACGGCGTGTCCCGTGCGTTCCTCCACCTCTTCGGCGGGCACCATTTTCACTTTTTTCACGCCGAAGGTCTTCTTGAAGCGGGAGCTGTCCACGCGCGCGTCGCCCGCGGCCAGCAGGAGTATGGTTCTTTCGCCGTTCAAGAAGGAAAGGGTTTTGGCTATGCGGCCGGGATCGGTGCCGAGGGCTTCTGCGGCGAGTTCCACGGTGGCGCTGGAGTGTTCGTGTTCCTGCACGTCGGCGTCCCTGCTCCAGCGGCGAAGATGCGCTTTGGCTTTTTCAAGAGACACGGCGCACCTCACGCGGAAATGATCATGAACCATGAGGCGGCCATCATGAAGGCGTAGGCCGCGAATCCCAGGGCGCCGACAAGCGCGGCGAGGCCCGCAAGACTGCTCCACAGCGGATTGCCCCGAAAGCCCGCGCGGCTGCGCCAGAGGCCGAGACAGGTCACGCCGCCGTAGAGCAGCGCGAGGAGCGGCCAGGCCAGAAACGCCGTGGAACCGTACCAGGTGTGCGGATCGAGCACGGGATAGAGTCCGCGGCTGAACACGAGATGCGCCGCAAGGGGAACGGACACGAAGAATATCCAGAACGTGATCGTGAGCGAAAAGCCGCCGTGCATGAGCCGCTTGATGAGGTTGGAACGCACGGGAGGCGTTCCGTCTTTGCCGCCCGCGGCCGTAAAAAGTTCGGCGGCGCGTTTTCCTGCGCCTTTTCCGGTGATGTTTGCCATGGGGTCTCCCGATATCAGTGGCCGCCCAGAATGTCGCGCAGCTGGCGGGGCAGGTTGAGGTCCAGATCTATGGCTTTGGAAGAGAGCGTGCGTTTTGCCTCTTCTCCGGCGAGGGAGTAGCGCGGCGCGTTCAGATCGCCTTCGAGGCGCACGGGCAGGGATGCGCTGCCGGGCATCTGCACGGAGCCGGAGGCATCGAGGGTTTTGTTGACGAGATCCACGTTTCCCGAGCCGGAAAGCGAGAGTCTGGGCGCTTCGAGTTCGAGCCTGTCCACCGCAACCTGTCCGCTCTTGGCGGTGAAGGAAAGGAACAGTCTGTCGAAACGGTTGGTGGAAAGCAGGTTGCCGGCAAGCGGAATGCTGGAGGGCAGAATGCTGAACGCCGTTTCCACCTGCGAGGAGGTGAGACTGCCCTTGCCGCTCAGCGAGGGCAGGCCCCGCGACGTGGTGAACGAGAGCGAGGCGTTGATGGAGCCGCTGCCCGTGAGCAGAGGCCGGTCGGCAACGGCGCGGGAAAGTTCGTCCAGATTGGCCTGCGGCACGCTGAAGTTGGCGGACAGACGCGAGGAAAGCGGCGTGGTGGGCAGCATGACGGTTTTCATGGCTGCGGTAACCGGGCTTCCGGCCAGAATGCCCGAAAGCGGATTGAATTCATAGGTGCCGTTCTGACCGGCAAGGCGCGTGTTCACGCTTTCCAGATGCACGCGGTTCCAGCGGACGTGTTCGGCGGAAAGCTGAAGATTGACGCGGGGCCAGCGGGTGAAGTCGCGGCTTTCCAGATTCCTGGGCGTGGCGGTTTCGCTGCTTTTGTAGTCGTCGAGGTTGAGGTCGCCGAGCTTGAGGTCGCCGGTGATCACAAAGGGATTGGGCGAAACGGCGAGATTGCCGCTGAAGGTGAGTTCGTCGGCCTTGCCCTGTATGCCGGTCATGGTCATTTTTCCGCCGGACCAGCGCATCTGTGCGCTGAAGGCGCAGTCGCTGAAGATGTTGTGATCGGCAAAGGGCAGGGGATGATGAATGATGGAGCTGATGCGCTGCGGATCGCCTTCTATTTCCACCTTGAGCGAGGCGTCGCCGCGCACGGGATCGCTGTACATGCGCGCGAGGGAGTCCACGCTGCCCGAGGCCGTGGCCGAAAGATCCGGGCCTTTGAAGTGCAGCTGCGAAAGCGTGAGCGCATCGCTGTCGAAATCGTACTCCAGCTCCCCGGAAAGATTGAGATATTCGCGGAACGCCACGCCGTTGCCCGGGGTGAGCATGGCCTTTTCTATGGCGAAGGAGGCTTTTTTCTTGTCGAGCAGGGCGGAGCAGTTGAGCTCCACGCCCGCGTGGAAATAGGGGGAGGAGCCTTCGATGTCCGTCTGAAGATTGAACTTGGTGGCCGTGCCGGGATGCACGTTGGTTGCGCTCAGCGTGACCGGAGAGAAGACGACGGTGGAACCGTCGGGCTGAACGAGGCATACCCGTCCGCGGGCGATGCTGATGTTGTCCGGCGCGATGCGCAGCGCGTGGAGAATGGTTTGAATGAGGTCGTCGAAGTCGCGCCGGTGTTCCACGCTGGCGGGAATGCCGTCGAGATATTCCGCCACGGGCTTTTTGAGCCGCATGGTCAGATTGAGGTCGTCAACGGAAAAGTTCTTGATGCTGAACTTGCCCGTGAAGAGGGCGTGGGAGGAAATCATCACCGAGGCGCGGCTGAAGCTGAACTCCAGCGTGCCGTCGGGGCTTTTCCACGAGCTGGCGGACAGTTCCAGTCCCCGGTTGGGAAACAGCGTGAGTTCCGGAGCCTTTTCCGTGACGAGGGGCGCGCCGGTGCTGTTTTCCACGTAGGCGTTGAACTTGTCGATGATGATGTCGCTGTTTGTGGCCACCAGCGCGAAAAGGCCGCCACCGGCCACAAGCACGAGAAGAACGAGAATAAGCAGTATTTTTCGCAGCATCTGATTATCCGGCGAACGGTTTATTGGCCTACACTATACAGAATCGGCAGGCGGGGCAAGTCCCTTCTCCGGGCAGGCGGGGGAGGAGAGGAAAAAAGAGGGGCGGGGAGAGGGAGGCTCAGGCCGGGGAACGGGAATGGATGCTGACGAAAGGGCGCGCCCGGAAGGGGACTGCGGGGGGAACTGTGCGTTCTTCATGAGTCCCGCCGTTTTTCTCTGCGGAAGGGCAGCGAGGCGGCGCGCATGACGTGTTTCTGCGGCGCGGGGGAAGGCGTGGCGCGGGGGCGCACGACCCGGCAGACCGGAGCAGCCGGGCTCCGCATGCGGGGAAAAGGCGGAAGGGTGCCAGGTTCGGAACCTCCCGACGACAACATCCCCGCGAGAGCGGGAAAACCTGATCCGGCAAGAGTGGTGCTCAACAGCCAGGAAACACCCCCACATGCATGGGGAAAATCTTTCCTGTCGGCTGTCCGCGAGTCGTACCGGAAAACCTTCCTCGTACGCGGGGAAGACGGCTGATGACCTTGCGCGTTGCTGTTGCAGGTCCTCCCGCGTGCGCGGGGAACACGCTGCAGGGCGCCATCATAAACGGCACGGCCATGGGGTCCTCCCGCGTGCGCGGGGAACACGCTGAGTGAAATAGTATTGAACTTTTGGCGGGACGTCAAACACAGACGCCCTGTCTTCGGCCAAGGCGGAAAGGCGTCGTTCCGGCACTCGCAGGGGCGACGCTCGAATCCCCCCCACGAAGTGCCCGCGCAGCCGTTCCGGCATTCGCCTGGGCGAAGACCAACGCAAACGCCGCCGCGCAGAAGGCTTTCCGGGCTGTCTTTTGCGGAACGCCGGAATTTCCGGAAACGCCTCGTCCCCCCGTCGTTTCCTTCCTTCGAACGAAAGAACATCCCTGTCTTAAAGTTAAAAGGAAAAAGGCTGAAAGGGAAAAGAAATGCTTGAAAATGATTTTCATTTTTGATAGTGTTTCTTCGAAGTCTTCCTCCCTGCGGGGGAAGGCATCAGATGCCGAAAAAGGCCTTTGTAAAAGAAAACGGGCCGTTGCCCGGAAGCATATACGGAAGCGCATTCCGTTTGAGGAGAAACGTCATGCAGACGGCCATAGTCATTGTCCTGCTCGCACTCGCGTGCGTCTATCTGTTCAGAAGGTTTCGTCGTTCCCTGTCCGGCGGAGGCTGCGGTTGCGGCTGCTCTTCCTGTTCGAAGGGGAGCTGCGCTTCCCGTACCGTTGCTCTTGAACCTTTCCACGCTCCGGAAAACGGCGTCGAAAAACGAAACTGACGCGGAGCAGAGCGTTTTTTTTCGCGGAGCAGAGGCGTCACGTCTCTTTTGGCGCCGCAGGCTTCCGCCCATTGCCGAAGGAAAACGGCCTTCGCTCCGCCTTCTTCCGACAGTCTTTGCCGCACCCGTCGTGCGCCTTTTCGGCCCGGCGGGTGTTTTTTCGTCAAAAAAAGGCTGCTGATGCGGCATTGCCGGGAAAATTTTCTCAAAAAGAACATTTTTCCGGGAGCAGGTGCTCATGCGGCTCTTCCCTTTTTCAGAATCGGGCCTATTTTCTGAAAAAAAGGAGTTTCCCGCATGAATACGCTGACCCCCCGGCAGATCGTTGCCGAGCTCGACAAATATATCATAGGACAGGAACAGGCCAAGCGCATGGTGGCCGTGGCGGTGCGCAACCGCTGGCGTCGTCAGCAGCTCGATCCCGCGCTGCGTGACGAAATAGCCCCCAAGAACATCATACTCATGGGGCCTACCGGCGTGGGCAAAACGGAAATAGCCCGCAGACTGGCCAAGCTCACCGGCGCGCCGTTCATCAAGGTGGAGGCCACCAAGTACACGGAAGTGGGCTATGTGGGCCGCGACGTGGAATCCATGATCCGCGATCTCATGGAAATCGGCATCAAGCTCGTGCGCGACGAGGAGGGACAGCGGGTTTCCGCCAAAGCCGAGGCTCAGGCCGAAGATCGCCTGCTCGACCTGCTTCTGCCCGGCAGCTCCATGGACTCCGGCCGCGAGGCCACGCGCGAAAAGCTCCGCAATCTCTGGAAGCTCGGCCACCTCGATGAACATGAGGTGGAAGTGGAAGTCACCGAACAGACCCCGCAGATGGATATGTTCGCCATGCCCGGCATGGATAACTCCTTCGGCAGCCAGATGAAGAACATGATGAATCGCTTCATGCCGCCCAAAACCAAGAAAAAGCGCATGAAAACCCGCGCGGCCTACAACATTCTCGTGCAGCAGGCACGCGACTCCATGCTCGACGAAGAACGCATTGTGGAAATAGCCCGCGAAAGAGTGGAACAGAGCGGCATAGTGTTTATTGATGAAATAGACAAGATTGCCAGCTCCGCCGCACAGCAGCGCTCTTCCGACATTTCCCGCGAAGGCGTGCAGCGCGACCTCCTGCCCGTGGTGGAAGGCTGCGTGGTCAATACCAAGTACGGCATGATCCATACCGATCACATCCTCTTCATTGCCGCAGGCGCGTTCCACTTCAGCAAGCCCTCGGATCTCATTCCCGAACTCCAGGGCCGCTTCCCCCTGCGCGTGGAACTCCAGGCCCTCGGCAGCGAGGAATTCTTCCGCATCCTTACCGAGCCGCATAACTCCCTGCAGAAACAGTACAATGCCCTGCTTTCCACAGAAAACGTCACCCTGCACTTCTCGGAAGAGGGCCTGCGCGAAATCGCTTCCTTCGCCGAAGAAACCAACGCCAGAACCGAAAACATAGGCGCCCGCAGACTCTATACCATACTCGAAAAAATCCTTGCCGATATCTCCTTCGAAGCCCCGGAACACGCCGGTGAACACATCGTCATAGATAAGGCCTACGTGACCGAGCACCTCGCCGACGTCAAAAACGACGTGGACCTCCAGCAGTTCATTCTGTAAAAGGCAGCGCGGGAGTAAAGGCAGGAAAGGCAGAAAAGGCATGCGGGGGAAATAATTCCCCCCGCGCCCCCCTGTTTCGCCTTGCGGCTTCGCCGCTCGGCGGGCGTCGTACGGAAAGCTGGAGTCGGTCTTCGAAAAAGGCGGGAAGGGCAGAGGGAATGACGCCGGAGCCGGAAGTCTCGGCAGGCTCTTTTCGGGCTGCGCAGTCAGTGCAGGCGTGCGCCCTGCGCCCGCCTGCGGTTGCCGACCGATGTTTCCGCGTTGCGTCAACATCGGTGAGCCTGGAAGGATTTCCAAGATGTTTACCGCAGAGCGTTTGACTGATGCTCTGGGAACCTTTCGTCGGCAAAGGCCGGTCGTTTCAACGCTCCAGGAAAAGCCGGGTTGCAGAACGCGGCCGTTTTGCAACGCGTAAAAAAGCGTGGGGGCTTCTTCCCACCCACTCTCAACGCTCTGGGGCCCCGGGCGACATCAGGAGCCCGGCCGACGGCCGCAAGCAGGCGGAATTCACTTCCGCCGTAAGCGCGGCGGACGTCGTGCAAGTGTTGCAGTCAGTACAGCGTGTCTTGCGCAAACGGGCTGTTGCGGTACTCGGGAGTCAAAAAAAGGTCTGCGCCCGCCTGCGGTTGCCGACCGATGTTTCCGCGTTGCGGCAACATCGGTGAGCTTGGAAGGATTTCCCAGATTTTTAAGGCAGAGCGTTTGACTGATGCTCTGGGAACCTTTCGTCGGCAAAGGCCGGTCGTTTCAACGTTCAGAAAGGCGTGGATGGAAGAGATTTTTCCAAATTAAAAAAGTGCATCATGCAAAAAGCCGTCGTCCGAATTCGGGCGGCGGCTTTTGTGTTTCTGAAGCCTGTGGTGCTGAGGAATGTGGGAGAGTTTGGCGGTATGCGGTGATGTTCCCGGCATTCTGCACGGCTTTGGGAAAAACTGGGAATATTTCGTCCCGGGAAAATAAAAGTTTTAGGAAAGGGGATGGGGGTGCGGGGGAAGGGGAAAAGCTCTTTTTCAAAAGGGTTTTCCCCTTCCCCCGCAAATCTCCCCCCTTCTTTCTTACTCCATGGCGGAATCGAGGATGAAGGTACGGGCATCGACTTTTTGGCGGGCCATGTCGTTTTCGATAAGGAAGGTCATATCGTTGTTGATGCTTTTGACGTCGTTTTCATTGAGGCGTTTCATGTAGTGGGACCAGGCGTAGAGCTGTTCGGCGTCGGCTTCGGAAATGTTCTGTTCTTTGGCGCCGAGGGCAATGGCTTCCTTATGGTTGGCCATGACCCAGTCGTAGGCTTCATCCTGCACGGCCACGACATCCTTGACGAGGTCGGGGTGTTCCTCAATGAATTTCTTGCTGGCGCACATGGCGAGTATGGGGGTAACGAGGCCGGTTGCGGTGGCTATGACGGGTTTGCCCGCCTGTTTGGCCTTGACCAGTGCGCCTGCGGCGATGAGGGCGGCATCGACCTTGCCGGACATGAGGGCGGAGAAGCTCTGAGGAATGCCCATCTGCACGAATTTCACGTCGTTTATGGAGAGGCCTTCTTTGGCGAGTCCGGCAACGAGCAGCTGATGCAGCACGGTTCCCTTGGGACCGGCAATGGTTTTGCCGCGCAGGTCGGCAAAGGTTTTGGCGCCGTTTTCCTGACCCACGAGGGCGAACACGTCGGTGGGGCGCGCGGCTCCGGCAATGATGATGACCGGATTGCCTTCGGCGTTGGCCATTTGCACCGAGGTGGTATTGAGCACTCCGCCCACGTCCAGAGCGCCGGAGGCCATGGCCGTGGCCTGCTGTGCGCCGGAATCTATTTCATGCCATTTGACCGTAATGCCCTTGGGTTCGAGCTTTTTTTCCAGCAGTTTGTGTTCCTTCATGACTATCATCTGAAGGTTGAAGGGCGACTTCACATAGCTGATGTTGAGTGTGCCTTCTTCCGCAAAAGCGGGTGCGGCGAACAGGGAAAAAGCCAGGGCAAGGGCGGTGAATCCAGGCATCTTCATAATAATTACAACTCCTTAGTATTCAGATGCTTAAGAATGTCGCGACGGATGGAATTCCGTCGTTCGGGGCCTGTGTTTTCGGAAATGTCGAAGTTTTCGGAAATGACGCCGTGTTCCATGACGCAGAGGCGGCTGCCCACGCGAAGAGCTTCCTCCATGTCGTGGGTGACGAGCAGGCACAGGGAGCGGGTCATGAGTTTTTTCAGCATGAGCTGAAGTTTTTCCCGCGTGATGGCGTCGAGTGAGGCAAAGGGTTCATCCATGAGCAGTATGCGCGGCGAACGCAGAAGGGCGCGCGCCACGCCCACGCGCTGAGCCATGCCGCCGGAGAGTTCGCGGGGCATGGCGGAAAGGGTGTCCGGCGGCAGTTCCACCATGGCGAGTGCCTGAATCATGCGGTCGGCGGCGTTCGGACAGGATGAGGGCAGGGCAAGGCGCAGATTTTCTCCCGCCGTGAGCCACGGCAGGAGGCGCGGATCCTGAAATACCACGGCACATTCTTCGGGATGCACCAGCACGCGGCCGGAATCGGGCGTTTCCAGCCCGGCGGCAATGCGCAGAAGCGTGGATTTGCCGCAGCCCGACGCGCCGAGCAGGCAGGTGATGCCGTTTCGGGCCAGATGAATGTCGGTTCCCCGCAGCACCTCGCGGGGGCCGAACGATTTATGCACGTTCTGCAGAAGGGCGAATGTGGCGGCTGTTTCCGACGCGTTCATGCGGCAAGCTCGGGAAAGCGCCGCCTGAGCAGCGCGGAGGAAAGATTGGTAAAGGCGGCGTCGAGCGCCCAGCCGAGAAAGCCAATGACCAGTATGCCCACTATGACCTCGTCGGCCCGCTGCATCTGCTCGGCGTCCATGATCATGTAGCCGAGTCCGCTGCTGGCCGCAATGAGTTCCGCCGCAATGAGCGCGCGCCAGCTGTAGCCGAAGCTCAGGCGCAGACCGATGATGATGGACGGCGTGGCCGCGGGCAGAAGAAAGAACAGAACGGTGCGCAGGCGGGAAAGATGAAGACTGGCGGCAAGCTCACGGAAGGGGGCGTCAAGTCGGGAAAGCCCGTCGCGCGTGTTGAGATAGATGGGAAAGAACGAGGCCAGAACAATGACGGCTATCTGTGTGGCGTCGCCTATGCCGAGCCACAGAATGAGCAGAGGCGTGAGCGCAAGGGGCGGCGTCATGCGCAGAAAGGAAAGCGTGCCCTGAAAAAGTTCGTCCAGAGCCTTCCAGCGGTACAGCGCGGCGGCCGTGACGAACGCCAGTACCACGCTCAGGGAAAAACCCGCCGCAATGCGGTAAAACGACGCCAGAACGTGATTCAGAAGAATGCCGCTTCTTGCCATGAGAAGCCCCGTTTCCAGAACGCGCGCAGGACCGGGCAGAAGATACGGCGATACCATGCCGGAAACGATCTGCCAGAGAAACAGAATGAGAAGAGGTACAAAAAGGGACTTGAACACGCGCATGGCCGGGATTCTAGGCCGCAATGCTCCGTCTGTCCATGCCGCATAAAAATCCTTTTTGTCACAAACAACAGACCAAACGACGTGCATACGGATGCGGCAATCCCTTTTTGTGTCGCTTGACCAGCCTCTGCTTCGAACGAAAAAGGCCCGCCGGAACGCTGTTTGACGGCGTTCCCGGCAGGCCGCTCAGGAGGAAAAGGCAGAAAGGCAGGAAAGGCAGGAAAGGCAGAGCGGGGGCTCTGCCCCCGGCCCCGCCGGGGGAGATAATCTCCCCCGGACCCCCATGGTTCGCCTTGCGGCTTTGCCGCGCGGCGGTACCGTTCGGGGGCGTGTCTGGAAATGGTGAAAGGGCAGGGGGAAGGAAGGCCGGAGTGTCAGACGGGCGCGTTACGGGCTGCAACGTCAGTGCAGGCGTGTGCTGCCGCACCCGCCTGCGGTGGCCGACCGCTGTTCCGCTTTGCGGAAGCAGCGGTGTTGAAGGAAGAATTAAAAGAGCCGGGGAGCGTTGTGCGGAGAGCTTATCCCCTTTCAACGCTCCCCGAAGAACGATTTTGTTTTTCCCGGTGCTTCGGGAAGCGAGTTTTGCCGTTGCGTCTGTTAACGCTTTCGGCCGACGGGGCGAAGCAGGCGGAATTCATTTCCGGCGTTAAACGCCGCCCCGTCGTGCAAGCCCTGCGTAAGTAAAGCGTGTCCGTCTGAAACGGGCCTTTATGCCGTGGCAATCGGCAGGGCCGGTTATCAGCGCTCTGGGGCCCCGGGCCGCTTTCGAGCGGCCCGGCCGACGGGGCGAAGCAGGCGGAATTCACTTCCGGCGTTCAGCGCCGCCCCGTCGTGCAAGCCATGCCTAAGTAAAGCGTGTCCGTCAGCAACGGGCCTTTGCGCCAATACTCTCCCCTTAAAATGTCACGCGCAGGCCGAGCATGAGCTGATGGGCATACATGTCTTTGCTCTTCATGGACATGCCGGGATTGCTGGCCTTGGCGTCGCCCATCATGAGGAAGCGGTAGCCGAAGTCGGCGGCAATGTTTTCCGTGAAGGCGTAGGAGCAGCCGAGGCCCACCTGTCCGGCGAACACGGTGTCGGTATCGGAGAAGGAGCTGTTCTCATGTTCGCCGACGCCGTCGTAGTTGTAGTTGACCTTGCTCTTCACGAAGGCCATGCCGATGCCGCCGCCGACATAGGGCGTAAAGCCGTAGAAGTCGGTGATGTCCCAGTACACGTTGGCCAGAAGGGTCTGGAACCGGACGGTATGCTTGGCGGACAGGGCGTCGCCCGCGATCTGATCGATGAAGCCGAGATGACGCGAGGAGTTGCCGTAGGCGGCGTATTCGAGTTCGGCGCGCACGGGCACGCTGAACATGGGATTGAAGTCGTAGCCCACGGCAAGCGCGCCGCCGGCACGGGCGGCGTCTTTGGAGCCGGAGCCGGGCAGTCTGTCGCCTTCGAAGTCTGAACCGATACCCTTGAAGTGCTGGATGTTGAGCACGAATTTGGGCGCGACGTACACGCCCATGAGGTCCGCGGCCTTGGCCTGCACGGGCAGCAGCAGGCAGGCGGCCATGAGCATCATTCCGAGTTTCTTGAACATGTCGTTTCTCCTGTTGAAGGTGTAGAGAAAGGAGCGCGTTTTCCGGAATGTTTCGGGCGGAGACGTACCGCGGAGAAAAGAGCGGAGAACGCGGCCGTTCGGCAAGCGCGGCGCAAGGGGGGGGCTTTGGAGTTGAGGCTTTCACTGGCCCCGGCACATTGGTCCGGCATTGCGGGTCATGCACAAGTTATAGCTCCGGTGAAAAGTCGCGCCATGATTATCATGCGCCGTAACAACGGAAAAAGGCCGCGCTCGAAAGGAACGCGGCCTGAAAGACGGGGGAGCGGAAGAAGGCTGTTTCCGTCGTGTGGGAGAGGAGAATGCGTTGCGGGGAGTTGTCGATGCGTCATGCGCATCGTTGCGCACGTCGTGCCGCAGAGGCGCACGAGGGGGAAGCCGGAGGAAGCGCAGGGGGCTTGAAGGGAATTCCTTTCCGCGGGGAGAACGGGCCGCCGGAGGAAGAGGCGTAGCGCCGTGCACGGAGGAAAAGCTATCGATGTTCGGGCAGCTCTTCGGTTTCCTTTTCTTCCCGGGCTATTTCTTCCGGCGTGCGGCGACGCAGGCGGAATTCGTAGGCGAAGAGCATGATCAGGGAAATGAGCAGGGGCACGAGATAGTAGAGCACGCGGAACACGAGAATGGCGCCGAAGAGACGCTTGGGGTTCACGCCGTGAATGATGTGCATGAGAATAAGTTCGAGCACGCCCACGCCGCCGGGAACGTGGGTGAGCACCACGGCCACCTGGGCAAGCAGATAGTTGGGCAGAAAGTCGGCGAAGGTTATGGTGCTGCGTTCGGGCAGAAGCACATAGAGGCAGGCGGCGGCCACGAGCAGGTCGGCGCAGGCCACGGCGGTCTGAGCGAGGGCGATGGGCAGAGTGGGAAGGGCGAATTCCTTTTTGAAAATGTGCACGGCGCGGCCTCTGGCCCACCAGCACACAAGAAGATAGATTATGCACAGTCCGAGCAGCGCGGCGCCGAGCGGGCGGATATGGCCGGGTTCTATACCGAGTTCCGGCGGAATGTGCACGTTGGCAAAGAGCAGCACGCCTCCGGCGAGGCCGAGCGCGCCTATCCAGAACGTGACGGCCAGCATGAGCACGAGCCGTACGATGTCTATGGGATGGAAGCCCCAGGCGCTGTAGAGGCGGTAACGCACGGTGGTGCCGCCGAGCAGCGCGCCGAGATTGTAGCTTACCGCCGAACCGGCAAAGGAGACGAGGCAGACTCTGGGGAAGGGCAGACGGCGATGTATGGCCTTGACGGCCAGCCAGTCGTAGCCCACGAGAATGGCGTAGTTGATGACGACGAGAACCACGGCAAGAACAAGCTGCCTGTGCCGTATGTGAAGTATGCTGTCGATGATTTCTTCCATACTGTAACGCTTGAGCTTGTCGTAGAGAAGCCAGCAGGCCAGCGCACAGATGAAAAGAACGAGAAGCTTTCCCAGAATCGGCAGATATTTTTTCATCGTCGGCAAATCACACACCCGGAAGATACAGAGTCATGCCATACGGCGGAAGAACATTTTTAGCGCCATCACAATACCGTCATGGACGGTCGATGGCAAGGGGAGGAGAGAGACAAATCTCAAGCAAAGGCATGCTTCTCACAAGGAAAAAGGTTCGAAGCGCCGTGAATCGGGGCGCGAAATCACTGATAATTTTAATTTCTTTTCTTTTTTGCTTCCGAAGATTGTCCTAACGACGTGCCGCACCGGCGCGTGTTCTTCCTGTTCTGGGCGGAAAGGCTTGATACGAAAAAAACGCGCGCGGGAAAGAGGAGGGATCCGCCTGCCGGAACGTTTTTCGCAAAAACGGCGCGTTGTCGTGCAGGCGGCGAATGCGCTTTTGGGCCGGACTTCCCGTTTGGCAGACGGGCTGTCGTTTGCAGGTCGGGCGTTAAGGACGAAGTTCTGCGGAAAGGGGCCGGATGTTCGAAGGAGGGGCAGTTCTGTTTTTGTCGGGGCTGGGACGTCGTTGAGGCCGGGTTGACGGCGCCATGTCGGAGAGGTCCGGTTTTGCGTTTTCCTTCCGTGCGGAACGTTGACGCTCTTGTCCGACGCCGTTAATTTAAGGAAACGACCGGACGAAACTCCGGCACGTTCATGCGCGGGGCATTGCCCCGGAAAAGGAGGTTCGGCATGGCGGCAGAAAAGGAGGGGGCCGTTCCCGGCTTGGAGCCGTGGACTGCGCCCGTGAAGCGCGGGCGCGGACGCCCCCGCAAGACGCGGACTCCGGAGCCGGAACAATCGGCCGTTCTGGAGGCGCAGGCCGTCATAGACGCGCCTTCTTCCCCGCAGGAGGGGGAAAAAAAGGAAAAGCCCACGGCGTTTTCTGCGGCGAAGAGTGCGCCTTCCGACAGTCTGCGGGCCCTCGGGGAACGCTGGCTCGACGAGCTTTTTGCCGTGCGCGGCCTTTCGCCCATGACCGTGGATTCCTACCGGCAGGACATAGCCTCGCTTGCGACGTTTCTTGAGGAGAGCGGAGCGGAGAAGCTCACGGCGAGGCAGGCGCTTTCCTCGCTGGACGACGAGCAGCTGCTGCTTTTCGTGGTGTGGCTCAGGCGGCGCGGCGACGGCAAGCGCACGCTTGCGCGGCGGCTTTCCTGTCTGCGGGGCTTTCTCGGCTGGTGCGTGGATCAGGGCCTCATGAGCGGCAATCCGGCCGAGCTTCTGGACGGTCCCAAGCTGCCCCGCGTGCTGCCCAACGTGCTTTCCCGCGAGGAGGTCATGCGTCTTTTGGATGCGCCGGACAGGCACAGCCGTCTCGGTCGGCGTGACCGCGCCATGCTGGAACTCATGTATGCTTCCGGTCTGCGCGTTTCCGAACTCGTCAATCTGCGCCCGCTCGACATTGACCTTCAGAGCGGGGTCGTGCGCGTGTTCGGCAAGGGACGCAAGGAGCGCATCGTGCCCATGCACGCGCGTGCCGTGGCGGTCATGGAGGACTATCTGAACAACGTGCGTCCGGATTTCATGCCGCAGGACAGCCGTATTTTTCTGAACCGTTCCGGCCGGGGGCTGACCCGGCAGGCGGTGTGGAAGCTCATTCGCCGCTATGCGCTGGAAGCCCGCATAGGACGCGACATTTCTCCGCACACCATGCGGCACACCTTTGCCACGCATCTTCTGGAAGGGGGGGCGGATCTGCGCACCGTGCAGATGCTGCTCGGTCATAGTGACCTTGCGGCCACGGAGCTGTACACCCATGTGCGTTCCGACCTTCTGGAAGACGTGTACCGTCGCTGCCATCCGCGCAATCTGTTTCACCCGGCATCGGGCGGAGCCGCCGTTGCCGGGGAAGGGGAGGAAGACCGTGTTTCTGCCGGGCAGGAGAGAACGGCAGGCGCGGAAAACGCAGACGAAAACGGTACGGGCGGGGACGTCCGGGCTTCGTCCGCGGGGTGAAGATACTGCGGCGTGCGGCCGAAAAGCGTTCCGTCTGAAAATACGCCTTCCTTACGGGGAGGGGAAAACATAAAGGATTGACCCTCATGATTGCAGAAACCGTCATCACCTGTCATGCCAATGCCGACAACGACGCCCTTGCCGCTCTGGTGGGCGCGCTCGTGCTGTATCCCGACGCCGTGCTGCTTTTTCCCGGCAGTCAGGAGCGGCAGGTGCAGGAGTTCTACGACGAGGTGGTGGAGCCTCTGTATCCCTGCGTCAGTCAGCGGGAGCTCGACATTTCGCAGGTGCGGCGTCTCGTGGTGGTGGACACGCATCTGGCAAGCCGTCTGCCGCAGGTGAAGAAGCTGCTGGAGCGCGGAGATCTCGACATTCACGTATGGGATCATCACCCGCTGAGCGACGACGAGGGCGACGACCGCCTTGCCGCCACGCTCATGATGGATGACAGAGTGGGGGCGGTGAGCACGTTTCTGGTGGAGGAGATACGCCGTCGAAACCTTGAGGTGACGTGCGAAATTGCCACGTCTCTTGCCGGGGGCATTTACGGCGATACGGGTTCGTTCGTGTACAGTTCCACCACGCCGCGCGATTTCGACGCTGCGTCATGGCTGCTTTCCCGCGGGGCCGATCTTGCCGTGGTGAGTCGTCTCATCACCCGCGTCATGGGGCGCGAACAGCTCAAGGCTCTTTCCGCCATGCTGGAGAACACGCAGGCGCGCGACATAGGCGGCGGGGTGGTCATGGCCATATCGTCCATGCAGAGCGAGACGTTTCTTGAAGACTTTGCCACGCTTGCCCCGCGCATCATGGAAATAGAGGACTGTTCCGTGATTTTTGCCGTGGCTTCCATGGAAGACAAGGTGCAGGTGGTGGGCCGCAGCCGCACGCCTCTGGTGGATGTGGGCGAAATATGCCGCAGGCTCGGCGGCGGAGGGCACTATTACGCGGCCTCTGCCTCGGTGAAGGACATGACGCTGCCCCAGGTGCGCGACTTTCTCAAAATGCAGGCTTCGCTCATCGTGAACGCCGACGAAAACGCGGGCAAGCTCATGACGAGTCCCGCACTCGGGGCTTCGGAGCGGCTGACCATAGGTGAGGCGCAGGCGCTCATGATACGCTACGGACTCAAGGCCGTGCCCATTTTTGCTGACGGTACGCAGCGCTGCATAGGTATTCTTTCGCAGGAAACCGCGGCCAAGGCGTCGAGTCACGGGCTGGCGCACATCAAGGTGAGCATGTACATGCAGCGCAGCTTCAGCGTGGTGCCCGAAAGCGCGGGCATTCAGGAACTTGTCGATATCATGGTGGGCTGTCAGCAGAGGCTCATTCCCGTGGTGGGCGGCGGCGACGTGGAAGCAGCGGATGAGGAGGCCCGCGAGGCCGAGCTCATGACCCGTTCCGTGGTGGGCGTGGTCACGCGCACCGACATCATACGTCTGTTCATGGGCGAAAACGGCGCGCACATTCCGCCGGTGAGCCGCAAGGCCCGCAAGGAAAGAAATCTTACCTCCGTCATGCGCAAGCGGCTTTCCGCGCCGTGCCTCGATTTTCTGCGCATGGCAGGTGAAATAGGGCAGGAGATAAACGCATCCGTCTATGTGGTGGGCGGTTTCGTGCGGGATCTCGTCATGGACGGCAAGGGCCTCAAGTGGCCGGACATCGACATAGACCTCGTCATTGAGGGCGACGCCATGGCCTTTGCCCACAATCTGGCCATACGTCTCAAGGGCCGCGTGCGCGAACACCGGGAATTCATGACCGCCATGCTGGTGTTTCCGGCCGAAAGCCTGTGCGCCGACGTGGAAAAGCATCGCCGCACGCATCTTGCCGACACCACGGAAATCAAGGTGGACATAGCCACTGCGCGTCTGGAATTCTATTCCGAACCCGGCGCGCTTCCGCAGGTGGAGCGCGGTTCCATCAAAATGGATCTCTACCGCCGCGATTTTTCCATCAATGCCATGGCCGTACGCCTCAATCCGCAGGTGTTCGGCCAGCTCGTGGACTTCTTCGACGGGCAGGAGGACATTCGCAACAAGCGCATACGTACCCTGCACGCTCTGAGCTTTGTGGAAGACCCTACGCGAATGTTCCGTGCCGTGCGCTTCGAGCAGCGTTACGGATTCCGCATGGGCGTGCAGTGCGAACGCTTCATGCGCAATGCCATAGACGATCTGCACCTCATTCATCACCTGTCCGGTTCGCGCATCTGCCACGAGCTTGAACTCATGATGGAGGAACGCAACCCCTATCTCGGCTTCCGCCGCATGGATGAACTCGGCCTGCTTGCCGAAGTGCATCCGCTTCTCGCCATGAACGACGAAAAGCGCGACATGGCCGACAGAGTGCGCCGCGTGCTTGAATGGTACATGAGAATGTACCTGCCCGAAGAGCCGGATCTGCTCATGCTCATGCTCATTGCCCTGTGCCGGCGCGCTCCCGCCCCGGAAGTGGAATCCCTGCTCGACAGACTCCAGTTTTCCGACAAGCGCAAGCGTGAGACCATGCAGGTACGCGCCTCCATCATGGCCGCGCGTTCCGGCATGACCCAGTGGGAAAAGAAAAAAGGCTCGCTCAGCGACCTGCACCGCATGCTCGGCCGCGCCCCCCTCGAAACGCTGCTCTACCTGCTGGCCCAGGAAGACAACCCCGAACAGCATGAAAAACTGACGCGCTACATCTACATGGGCCGACAGATGAAACCCGACGTGAACGGCGACGACCTGAAACGCCTCGGCGTCCAGCCCGGCCCCATGATAGGCCGTATCCTGAACGAAGTGCTTACCGCTAAAATGGACGACGAATCCATGTCCCGCGAAGACCAGCTCGCCCTTTCCGCAAGACTCGCCGTGCAGTACCTCACCGAAGAGGCCGCAGCCGCCCGCGCCGACGCCGAAAAGTAAAAGGCAGGAAAGGCAGGAAAGGCAGTGCGGGGGAAATAATTCCCCCCGCGCCCCCCTGTTTCGCCTTGCGGCTTCGCCGCAGCGGCGGGCGTCGTGCGGATGCCCGGAGTCGGTCTTCGAAAAAGGCGGGAGGGCAGAGGGGGTAACGCCGGAGCCGGAAGGCTCGGCAGGCGTGCGCGGCTGCGCCCGCCTGCGGTTGCCGACCGATGTTTCCGCGTTGCGTCAACATCGGTGAGCCTGGAAGGATTTCCCAGATGTTTACGGCAGAGCGTTTGACTGATGCTCTGGGAACCTTTCGTAGGCAAAGGCCGGTCGTTTCAACGTTCCGGGAGAAAGCGGCTGCACGGAACGGCCGCTTCTCAACGTTCAAAAAAGCGTGAGTTTTTTTCTTTCCGCAGTCTCAACGCTCCGGGTGTTTCCCTTCAACCATTTCTCAACGCTCTGGGGCCCCGGACGACGTCAGGAGCCCGGCCGACGGCCGCAAGCAGGCGGAATTCACTTCCGCCGAAAGCGCAGCGGGCGTCGTGCAAGTTTTGCAGCCAGTACAGCGTGTCTGGAGCAAACGGGCGGCTGAGGTACTCCGGCGTAGGAAAAGGTCTGCGCCCGCCTGCGGTTGCCGACCGATGTTTCCGCGTTGCGTCAACATCGGTGAGCTTGGAAGGATTTCCCAGATGGATTTTCAGGGAGGGCGTGTGTTTGCCCTCCGGGAAAGGTCTGTCGGCGAGGGGCAGCCAGTCTTTCAGCCCCGTCGGGAAAGTCCGCGTCGGAAATAAACAGGTCTTTGTCGTATTGATTGCTCCCCGGCTTCATATCCGTTATGCTTCAGGGAAAGAGCCGCGCGCCGCTTTCGGCGGCAGATTGCGGAAGGGAATGGGATGCAGAGGTCCTGCGGAGCGGGACTGATGATGGAACGGCTTGGCAAGGAGTTTGGCATGGCGCTTCTGAATCCGTTGACCGACAATGAGCTTTCCGATTATCGCTCCTTTCTGCGTGAGAGAACGCAGCGTTTTCAGGATGAAACGGCGCGTCTGCGCCGGGGCTACGGCTCGCTTGTGCATTATGCCGATCTGCATGAAAGGCTGGGGCTGCATCAGGTTCCCGATCCTGAGGGGCGCGACTCCTGGCTCATGGCGGAATGGATGCCGCAGGCTGCGCGCGTGTGGCTGGTTTCAAACCGCACGAATTTCGAACGCCGTCCGGAATGGGAGATGGTGAACGCGGGCGGCGGACTGTGGCGCATCTATCTGCCGAAGGATGCCCTTGCCCACGGCGATTACTACGAGCTGCATCTGGAAGGAGCGGGAGAGCCGGGCATCGTGCGCCGCGTGCCAGCCTTCGCCCGCTGGGTGGAGCAGAACAAAGACAATCCCGATATGTGGTGCGCCCGCGTGTGGAATCCAGAAAAGCCTTATGAGTTCCGGCATCCCCGTCCCGTCCGGCCGAAGTTCCCGCGCATTTACGAGGCGCACATTGGCATGTCGCAGGACGCCCGCAATCACACGCCCGGCTCCATAGGCAGTTACGACGATTTCATCCGCGACATGCTGCCGCGTATAAAATCCTGCGGATACACCGCCGTGCAGCTCATGGGCGTGCCGGAGCATCCGCTTTATAAGTCCTTCGGCTATCAGGTGAGCAGCTATTTTGCGCCTTCCTCGCGCTACGGCAAGCCGGACGGATTCTGTCGCCTGGTGGATGAGGCGCATCGTCTGGGCCTTTCCGTCATTCTCGACATTACGCACGCCCATGCCTGCGCCAATACCGAGCAGGGACTGGCGCGCTACGATACGAGTTCCTATTTCTTCGATGAGCGCTCCAATCAGTGGGGTACGCCGTCCTTCGATTTCGGCAGGGACATGACCCGCCGTTTCCTGCTTTCCAACTGCCGTTACTGGATGGAAGAGTTTCATGTGGACGGCTTCCGTTTCGACGCCGTGGGCAACATGCTCTACACCGATCACGGCATAGGCGACAGCTTCGAGCACGTGGGCCGCTGCTTCTACGCGCCCGACGGCAGCCGTCGTACCAACGCCGCCGGGGAGCTTTATCTCTGCCTGGCCAACGAGCTTGTCCATGAATTGAATCCTTCGGCCGTGACCATTGCCGAGGAATTCAGCGGCATGCCCGGCCTGACCTGCCGCCCGGAACAGGGCGGACTCGGCTTTGATTACCGCTTTGCCATGGGCCTGCCCGATTTCTGGGGCAAGTACGTGAAAACGCCGTCCGCCATGGGACGCCTCTGGTACGAAATGACCAATCATCGCCCCTACGACCGTACCATAAGTTACGTGGAATGCCACGATCAGTGCATCAACGGCGACGATGCCATGATCTGGCGACTCGTGGGCGACGCCATGTACACCCGCATGAGCCCCTTCAACGCCACCTGGAACGAAACCCGCGGCGTGGCCCTCTACCGGCTCATGCGCGGCATTACCCTCATGTCCGCCGACGCAGGCTACCTCAACTTCATGGGCGCGGAATTCGGTCACCCCGAATGGCTCGACGACCAGGAACACGCCCACCGGCAGTGGCAGCTTGCCGAAGACCAGCTTTCCTTCTACGCCGCCCTTGCCCGCTGGGATAAGGCACAGATGAAGGAAATTGTGGATAAACACCGCCGCGACTTCGCCCGGAACCCGGAATTCCGCTTCATCCATGAAGACAAGAGACTGCTTGCCTTCTCCCGCGGCAGACTCCTCTTCGCCTTCAACTTCCACGAAACCCGCCCGGAACCCGAATTCCGCTTCCGCGTGGAGCCGGGGAAATACGTGGAAATCCTCTCCTCCGATGAGCCGCGCTTCGGCGGCTGCGGCAACCTCGTCCCCCATACCCCTCCCACCGAACACTTCAGCGACGCCTCCACCGGAATCGATATGCAGGATATCACCCTTTACCTGCCGCCGCTGACCATGCTCGTCCTCGAAAGACGCTAGAAGAGAGAAAAGGCAGGAAAGGCAGAAAAGGCATGCGGGGGAAATAATTCCCCCCGCGCCCCCCTGATTCTGCCGTGCGGCTGCGCCGCCCGGCAGGACAGGGTGAACGGGAAGATTATGTCCGAAGCTATGGGCGAAGGGGGAATGTGAGGCCGGAAGGCCGATTCTCAACGCTCCGGGGCCCCGGGCGACGTCAGGAGCCCGGCCGACGACCGCAAGCAGGCGGAATTCACTTCCGCCGTAAGCGCGGCGGGCGTCGTGCAAGCCCTGTGTCAGTACAGCGTATCTGGAGCAGATGTGCCGTTGAGCTGCTCCAGATTCCTGCAAGGTCAGAAATAATTCCCCCCGCGCCCCCCTGATTCTGCCTCCCGGATTCGCCGGGTCGGCAGGCGTTGACGGGAAGGCAGGGAGAGTTGCCGAAGCGACGTCTGGCAGGGGCAGGCTGCAAGGTTTGGGAGTGCTTGGCCGTCTCTGTTTTGTCTGCGGTCTCAGTGCAGGTGTGTCCTCACGGACCCACCTGCTGTGGCCAACTCCTGTCCGGCCTGCGCCGGACAGTCGTGTCAAAGGATGGGATTTCCAGATGGTTGGGGACAGGACGGATGGAGTGGGGGCGATTTCCGCTCAGAATATCCGAGGAGTCCAGAGTTACGGGACGTTTTTTAGAAAGGAAATTTAAACCACAAAGGAGCCGGGAGAATATCCCGACTCCTTGTTTTTTTACGGTTGAGCGGCGGGTACCGCGAGGCTGCCTTTCAACGCTCTGGGGCCCCGGGCGACATCAGGAGCCCGGCCGACGGAAGGCGCGTAGACGGAATTCACTTCCGGCGTTAAACGTCGCCGCCGTCGTGAAGCTCTTTATTTTTTACGGTTGAGCGGCGGGAGCCGGTCAACCGTCGGCACGGCGGGCGGGCGCGACAGCGCACGTCCGCACTGAGATGGCAGCCGAAACCGCGCCCGGCCAGCCAATCGACCCGCCGAAGGCGGAACCAGGGGGGCCCGGGGGGAATTATTTCCCCCGGCGGGGTACGGGGCGGAGCCCCGCATCTCCGGTCTGTCTCCCTTCCAATCAATCCGGGGCGGAGCCCCGTGGCTCCTGCCTGTCCTCTTCCACTACTTTCCAATGAGTTCGAGGGTATGGCAGGCTCTGGCGGTTGCCTTGAGGCGTTTCAGGTGGTTGTTGAGCTGGAGCACGCAGCCGGGGCACTGGGCGGTGACGATGTCGGCTCTGCTTTCTATGACGGCGCGGGCTCTGGCCTCGCCGAGTTCATCGGCTATGTCGGGGTTTTTAAGGCTGGAAATGCCTCCGCCGCCGCAGCAGGCGCCGGGGTCGGGCAGTTCCACGAGTTTTATCCATGGTTTTGAGGCGAGTTCCTCACGTATGGCGTGTTTGACCTGGTTGTCGAGGCGGAAGTGGCACGGATCGTGCACGGCGACGACAAGCGGGTCTGTTGCGCTTATGGGGCGTTCCTGCTGGCGCAGCAGGGCGGCTGCGGGCAGGGGCGGCAGGGGGGAATCGAAGCCGAAGCGGGCGTCGTGGCGGCGCAGGAACACGGCTGCGTCCACGATGCGTCCGGCAAGTTCCTTGCCCGCCAGGGTATATTCCCGCGAGAGCGTGCGGTGACAGGTGGCGCACAGGGTGAGCACGGGCATGTCGGGGCAGGCGGCGAACACTTCGGCGTTGTGGGCCTGCGCCTTTTCAAAGGCGTCGCCGAAGCCGCTGAGCTGGGCGGGCGCGCCGCAGCAGGACTGGGCGCGGGGCAGAAACACGGTATAGCCGCGCGCGGTGAGGGCGTTCACGAGCCGAAGCGAGGCTTCCACGTTCACGAGACCGCCGAAGCAGCCCGTAAAGAGCGCCACTTCTCCAATCTGCGTGACGTTGTCCGGCGGCATGATGCGTTCGGGCAGAATGTCGAACAGGGATTTTTTCGCCAGAGCGGGCATGCTGCGCTTGCCGGCCGCGCCGCACAGGGCGTCGGGCAGATGCCGTATGCTGCCGCGCCGATCCAGCGGGAAAATCCACTGGAACAAGGAACAGGCGCGTATGACTTTGCGCGTGAGTTCGCGTCGGGGCAGAAGGGCGCAGGTGACGAGCTTTTCGAGGCGGCGCTTCATGGTGAGCCTGCCGTCGCCTTCGGCAAGGCGCGCGTCGAGAATGATCTGTGCGCCGTCCACGCCCTTGCCGCATATTTCCGTGCAGGCAAGGCACTGCATGCAGCTTTTTATGGCTTCGTGGTAGCGTTCGCCCGGAACGAGTTCCCCGGAAGCCACGGCGCGGGCCAGATCGATTCTGGCGCGCGGGCCGAAGGTTTCCACCAGATGATGCCGGTAACTGGGGCACACGCTGAGGCAGCGGCCGCAGTATTCGCAGGTGGGACCGTTCATGACTATCTCTCCAGCTTTCCGGGATTCATGATGCCGTAGGGATCGAACAGGCGGCAGATGCCGCGCATGATGCGCATTTGCTCGTCGCCGAGCTGCATGGGCATGTAGGCCTTCTTTTCGAGGCCGATGCCGTGTTCGCCGCTGATGGTGCCGCCGAGTTCCAGAATGGCGCGGGTGGAGGCGTCGCAGAAGGCGTCGTAGGCGGCGGCTTCATCGGGCTTGCTCGGGCTGTAGAGCACCATGGGGTGCAGGTTGCCGTCGGCCGCGTGGGCAATGGTGACCACGTTGCAGTGCGTTTCTGCGGCAAGCTTGTCCATGATTTTCAGCGCGCGGGGCAGCAGCGAAATGGGTACCGCGTAATCCAGCGTGACCAGCCTGTCGGCCTGGCGCACCAGAGCCGCCGTGCCGCCGCGGCGGGCCTTCCACAGTATGTCGCGTTCCTCTTCGCTGTGGGCGAATTCCATGCCCACGGCGTGATGCGCGTTGCATATTTCCTCAATGGTCTTCATCTGGCCTTCAAGCACCATGTCCGGGCCGTCCACTTCAATGAGCAGTGCCGCGCCCGCGCCTTCGGGACAGGGCACGCCGTACACTTCGGCCACGGTTTTCAGAAACACGCCGTCCATGAGTTCCAGGGTGCAGGGCAGAATGCGGTGACTTACGATGTCCGTGACCACGGAACCGGCTTCGGCGGCGTCCTTGAAGTAGGCGAGAGCCGTGCGGATGCTTTCGGGCAGGGGAACGAGCTTGACCGTCACTTCCGCAATGAAGCCGAGAAGTCCCTCGGAACCGCACAGAAGACGCGGCAGATCGAAGCCGGTCACGTCCTTCTGGCAACGGTTGCCCATGCGTACGATTTCGCCGCCGGGCAGCACCACGGTGAGCCCGAGCAGATAGTCGCGCGTTACGCCGTACTTGGCGCCGCTTGCGCCGCCCGCATTGGTGGAAACGTTGCCGCCTATGGTGGAATACAGGCAGGAGGTGGGGTTCGGCGGATACATGAGTCCCTTTTCCGCCGCGGCCTTCTGAAGGTTGCCGGTCACGCATCCGGCCTGCACGCGGGCCAGACGGTCGGTGACGGAAACTTCCAGTATTTTGTTCATGCGCGAACTGCACAGCACGAGTCCGCCCAGAACCGGCACCGGAGAACCGGCAAGGCTGGTGCCGGAGCCGCGCGGGTACACCGGAACGTGATGCTGATTGCACAGCCGCATGACGGCCGAAACTTCCTCCACCGTGGCGGGCAGGGCCACGGCATCGGGCTTGTGACTGGCAAAAAGGTCGTACGCGAAGGAGCGCAGATCTTCCTCGCTTTCAAGAAAGCCCTCGGGTCCGAGAATCTTTTTCAGCTCGTCGGCAATGCCGGAAGGCAGGCTCATGGAACGTCTCCTTGAAATCTTTAGGGAAGGCGGACGGAGCTTCGTTCGTCCGCCGTGAATGACGGCGTTTTTTTATCCCCATGCGCCGTGAATGTGAAGGGCGCGGGGCGGGACACGGGAAGAAGGGAAGGCAGGCGTGCGGTCGTACCCGCCGCAAGGGAGCAGGGAAGGTTTTTCCGCTTTCCCTGCGCCTTCGAGCATCCGGACGGCGGGCCGGGCGGAGCATTCCGGAGGCGGAACCCCGGGGCAAAAGCCGGTCGGCTTTTCCGTCCGCCTTTTGCCGCTATCTGTTTTTGAGATAGTCTTCGATGCGGTCCATGGCTTCGGCGAGTTTTTCCTCATCCACGGTGCAGGCTATGCGCACGCAGCCGTCCACGGTTTCTTCCGGGCCGAAGGGGAAGCCGGGCACCACGATGACCTGTTTCTTGTCCAGCAGGTCGAGGGCGAAGGCAAGGGAATCGCCCTTGGCGGCCTCGATGTGCGGGAAGAGATAAAAGGTTCCCGCAGGTTCCAGGCAGCGCACGCCGGGCATGGCGTTGAGCCTTGCGGCGGCAAGGTGCGTGCGGCGGCGGTAGGCTTCGCGGAAGGCTTCAAATTCTTCCTTCGGGCCGGTGAGCGCGGCGAGGGCGGCGCGCTGATTGGGCGTGCCGGTGCTGGCCACGGAATAGCTCAGCACCTTGACCATTTCCTTCATGAGCCAGGAGGGACCGAGGGCGTAGCCCACGCGCCAGCCGGTCATGGCAAAGGCCTTGGAGAAGGAATTGAGCACCACCGTGCGCTCGAACATGCCGGGACGCGTGGCTATGCTTTCCGCCTTTCCGCGGAAGGTTATGCTGTCGTACACCTCGTCGGAAATCACGATGAGGTCGTGACGCACGGCGAATTCGGCCAGCATGTCCAGAGTGGGGGCATCGAGCACTATGCCGGAAGGATTGCAGGGCGAGTTGATGAGCAGGGCGCGGGTGTGGGGCGTGACGGCCTTTTCCATGGCTTCGAGGGTGGGCAGAAAGCCGTTGTCGAAGCTGGTGGGAACCTGCACGAGCCTGCCGCCGGCAAGAACGCAGTGGCCGAGATAGTCGGAAAAGCAGGGCGCGGGAGAAATGACTTCGTCCCCTTCGTCGAGGATGGTGCGCATGACGGCAAGAAGGCCGTGCATGGCGCCGGAGGTGATGAGCAGATTTTCGCCCTGCCAGGGCAGTCCGGACTTGGCGCGTTCGGCCTCGAGCAGGGCGGCGCGCAGGTCGGGGTCGCCCCAGGAGGCGGCGTAGTGGGTGAAGCCCTTCATGGCGTCCTTCATGGCGGCCTCGCACACGAAGGAGGGGGTGTCGAAGTCGGGTTCGCCTATGCTGAGGGAAATGACGTTCTCATAGGCCGAAGCCCTTTCGAGCATGCTGCGTATGACGCTGAAGCGCAGCGGGGTGACGTGGGAACTGAGTTTCGTATTCATGACGGATACCGTTTTTCAGGGGAAACGGCCTTGCGGCCGTCCGGCTGAGGTTGGGAACGCCTGCGCCCGCGCACGGGAAAGAACGGGCTTTTCCGTGGGCGGGCGGCGCGTGGAGAAAGAAGGGCCGGTGCGCAGAGCGGCGGAACCGGAACGATGCGCCGAAGGCGGAGGGCCGGACGGAGTGAGCCCGGTCCCCTTGCCACGGCGTTTTCGAACGTTTTTACAGATAGCCGAGCATTCTGGGAATGGTGAGGCAGAAGGCGGGCACGTAGGTGACGAGCATCAGCACGGCGAGTTCCACGGCGATGAAGGGCAGAACCGAGCGTATGACGTACGACAGATCGAGCTTTGTGACGCCGCATATGACGAACAGACACACGCCGAGCGGGGGAGTGAGCAGTCCCACGGCCATGTTGAGCACCATGATCATGCCGAAGTGCAGGGGTTCTATGCCCACCTGTGTGGCCACGTTGAGCAGCGTGGGGGCGAGAATGATGATGGCCGCGCCGCCTTCCATGAACATGCCCACGAAGAGCAGCAGCACGTTGAGCAGCAGCAGAATGACGAGCTTGTTGCTGGAGACGGACTGGATGAGGGCGGCGAGCTGATTGGGAATCTGTTCGGCGGCGAGCAGCCAGGCGAAGGCGTTGGCGGTGCCTATGATGAGCAGAAGCACGGCGGTGGTGAGCACGCTTGAGCCGAGCACCTCGATGAGATCCTTGAGGCGCAGGGTACGGTGGCATATGCCGAGCAGCAGGGCGTAGAGCACGGCCACGGCCGCGGCTTCGGTGGAGGTGAAGATGCCGAACATGATGCCGCCCATGATGATGGTGGGGGCCATGAGCGCGGGCAGAGCCTTCCAGAATTCGCGGCAGAAGCGCTTTATGGTGAGGGGGTTGGGGTCGCGGGGGTAGTTTTCGCGT
Source organism: uncultured Mailhella sp. (assembly GCA_944322635.1). Lineage (GTDB taxonomy): Bacteria > Desulfobacterota > Desulfovibrionia > Desulfovibrionales > Desulfovibrionaceae > Mailhella. Next base: position 11,076 of record CALUPL010000057.1, on the reverse strand, counting down.
ATGGCCACGAAGTAGCTGTAGGCCATCATGCCTATGCCCAGCATGAGGCCGGGCACTATGCCCGCCATGAACAGGCCGCCTATGCTCATGCCGGTGGTGACGCCCATGATGACCATGAGAATGGAGGGCGGAATGATGGGACCCATGGTGGAGGCTGCGGCGGTGACGGCCGCGCTGAAGCCGGGATTGTAGCCGTTCTTTATCATGCCGGGCACCATGATGGAGCCGATGGCCGCGGCGTCGGCCACGGCGGAACCGCTGATGCCGCCGAGGAACATGGAGGCCGCAATGTTGGAGTGGGCGAGACCGCCGGGAATGCGGCCGACCAGCATGTAGGAAAAGTCGATGAGGCGCTGGGTGATGCCGCACTTGTTCATGAGGTCGCCTGCAAGCACGAAGAAGGGCACGGCAAGCAGGGAGAAGGAGTTGAAGCCCTGGAACATGCGCTGCACCACCACGAGCAGGGAGGTGTCGTGCAGCATGAGGCCGGCCACCGTGGTGAAGGCGAGGCACAGGGCCACCGGCACGCCGAGAAACAGCGATACCAGAAAGACGAGAAAAATGAGCATGAGCATGACGTGATCCCTACTTGCTGTCGCGGTTCTGATTGAGGGGGTCGAAGACCGGAACTTCCTGTGAATTTTCGCAGGTGGCGGCCACTTCGGAAATGTCTTCCATGACGGTGCTGGCAATGCTGGCGTTGGAACCGGCTTCGGTGGGGAAGCGGTCCTGAAGCATGTCGGCGATCATGGAAAGAGCCATGAGGGCGCCGCCCACGGGCAGACACAGATAGGGATAGATCATGGGAAGCTGGAGCGCGGGGGAAACCTGCATGGCGCCGCGCATGGCGAAAGCCCAGCCCTTGACCGTGACGAGCAGGAAGAAGGCCAGCATGACGAGCTGGATGATCGGGGCGAGATACCTGTCGTACACGCCGGAGGGCAGGTGCTCCACCAGAATGCGCACGCCGAGATGCCGGCCCTGTCGGAGCGCGGCGGCGCTGCCGAGCATGGCCATCCAGCACATGCTGAAGCGTGCGATCTCTTCGCTGGTTTCAAAGGTGAACAGATGGGTGAAGCGGCAGAAAACCTGCCCCAGCGTGGCCACGACCATGACAATGCAGAGGGCGATGCCCAGCCACAGGCTGACTTTCATGAGAACGTTCGTCAGCCTGTTGACCTGAAGGGAAATCAACGTCATGACATTTTTCATTAGGGTAAACCTCAAATGGAAAGAAAGCGCGTACTCTGCGCTTCTGCTAAGGCCCGCACAGGAAAAAGTCGGGGACGATGCCACCGTCAAAAGACCGTGCGGATGTTACGGGACAAAACAACCGGGAAAGGCTCATTCCGCAGAAAAAGCCTTTCCCGGGAACACATGAAAACCGTGGGCCGTCTTACTTGCCGCGGGCTATCTTCACCATTTCCTGCGCTTCACGGATGCATTCGTCCATGAGCTGCTTTTCGTTGCCGGCAACCTTGGCTTCGGCGTCGCCGGCGGCCTTCACGGCTTCGTCCACCCACTGCTGGCCTATGCGGTCGGCAATGATCTTGAGGGCGGCGGGCTGGGCGGCGTCGCGGAACATCTTCTGTTCTTCGGGCGTGGGCTGATGAATCTTCATGCCCTTGTCGGCCATGTCCTTGAGGGCGGCGGCGTCGCTGGCGGCGGTAATGCCCGCGTGCACGATGCAGAAGGCTTCCGCGCCCTTGTACAGGGCTTCCTGCTGGGCGGGGGTCAGGCTCTGGAACTTGTCTTCGTTGATGAAGATGAGCAGAGGACCGTACAGATGGCCGTCGAGCACGAGGCTGTCCTGCACTTCATAGAACTTGGAATCGTAAATGTTGGCGATGGGGCATTCCATGCCGTCCACCACGCCCTGCTGCAGGGCCATGTACAGTTCGCTGTAGGAAATGGGCGTGGGAGATGCGCCGAGACCGCGGGTCATGGCCATGTGGGCCGGGTTTTCCATCACGCGGATCTTGAGGCCCTTCATGTCGGCAGGGCTTTTAAGTTCCACGCCCTTGGCCATAAAGTGACGGAAGCCGTGTTCGGCCACGGCGAGAATGCGCACGCCGGTTTTCTTGAGAAATTCGTCGGAGAGCTTCTTCACGAAGTCGGACTTCAGAAATTCCCAGCCCGCGGGGCTGCTCTGAACGAGATAGGGAATGTCGAAGGCCATGGTCTGAGGCACGAAGTTTGCGGCAGGACCGCTCGTGAGCGTGCCCATGTCGATGGTGCCCATCTGAATGCCTTCCAGGGCTTCGGCTTCGCCGCCGAGCTTGCTGGCATGATAGAACACGAGTTCAACTTCGCCGTTCGTGGCCTTGCGTACCATGTCGGTATAAACGTCGGCCGCGCACACGGTGCGGTTTTCCGGGGTGTCGGGACCGGAGTTGGCCACCTTGAGGGTGATTTTGGCTTCGGCGGCAGCGGCGCCGGTGAGAAGCATGGCCAGAGACATGAGTACGGCAAGAGATTTTTTCAACGGAGTGCACCTCTGAAACTTGCGCTGGGGTGAGTGGGAATACTTTCCTCTTGTTGTGGCGCAACGGAAAGTCGGCTGTGTGCAACTTATGCCGTATGCATGATTTTGTCAATAACGGTACAAAATACAACTACTTGAAAATAAAAGCATTTTTTAAAAATATTCAAAAATTTCCACAATTCCCGCCGAGAAATCGGGAAAGCATGAACAATTTTGGCATAAGATGGAGCGGCGGCGTTTTCCCCGGTGCGTCCGCAGCGGCGGGTGCAGTTCCGGGACGGCTGTTTTCGGGGCGGCGGCCGAAAGCCTGAGCTTTTTCGGAGCGGACGTGCGTGCGGACCGCCGCGGACACCGCGTTGCGGCCGTTTTTCAACCGCAGCAACGGCGGAGCGGGAAAAGGCGCGCGGAAAGGTTCCGGGCGGCGTGTCCGGCTCCGCAGGCAGGGAGCACAGACGGCGTCTGCCTGCCGCGGACACGGCTTCGGCTTTTTCCGTCCGCGGGCAAGGGCGGGCGAAAAGCGCGGGCCTTTCAGCATCAGTCGCGCAGGCCGAACATGGTGCGGCACAGATTGCGGCCGCTTTTCGTGCGGAAAATGCGGTCGAGGGCGGCCCGCACGGCCTTTTCGCTTTCGTGATCTTCGTGGAGGTTCACCAGAAAATCCGCTTCCACAAGAATCTGATAGTCCGCGCCGTCCATGTTCGCGTAGGTATGATGATGCCCCACGAGGTAGCAGACGCGTTCCACGATGTCGGGTTCGACGACGAGAGGTTCGAGCAGTCTGCGGGCACAGGCCGGGCCTTCCTGTTCCTGAAGCGCGCCGTTGTTTTTGCCGTATTTGGCTTCGGCCGGACGTATGCCCGTGTCGTGCACGATGGCCGCACACTCCAGAATGAACTGCGTGCGCTCGTCGAGACCTTCCTCGTGACCGAGAAGGCGGGCAAAGGCGTGCACCTTGGTGAAATGCTGAATGCGCCGGGCGTCGCCGGCAAAGAATTCGACCGTGGCGAGAAAAAGGCGATCCGTGATGTCCATGACGTTTCTCCTGCGTTTGACAAGGGGAGTCCCGTTTCGGCGGGATGCGGAGCGGCCCGGCCTCGGGCGGGGCGTCTGTCGTGGGCAGGGCGGCAGAAACGTCGGGGACGGAAGAAGCGGACGATGTCGCGCGTTTCCGTGGTCGGCGCGGGACGTGTTTTCCGATTCCGGCGGCGGAGGTCTCGAAGGGGCCGGCATTGTTTATGCGGGGCCGCTTTTGCATGAGCTTTCGTGTACGACCGTACCCTGCGTTCGTCAATGACCGAAATCACGGAAAATCAGCCTTGCGCATGGCAGGTTAGGGCTTATCTTCTGCACGCGGGCCGAAAGGCGCGCAGGCTGACGACTTGCGCCGGACGGCCGGATCCGGAGAGCGGTGAGCCGCAGGGGCCGACTGTCGGCGGTGAAGAGAAAAACGCGTCCGGCAGAGCTTCGACGCCGGGGGCTGTGCCGGAAGAGGGAGCGTCTGCCGCCGCTCAACGTTATTGATGTTGCGGGCCGAAGCGCCGCATCAGGAGAAAACACATGCTCAGACGAATCATTCACATCGATGAGGACAAGTGCACCGGCTGCGGCCTGTGCGCCGGGGCCTGCCACGAAGGGGCCATAGTCATGCAGGACGGCAAGGCCCGTCTCGTGCGCGACGACTACTGCGACGGGCTGGGCGACTGCCTTCCCGCCTGCCCGGCCGGAGCCATTTCCTTTGACTTCCGCGAAGCCGCCGCCTACGACGAAGAGGCCGTGAAGGCGCATCTGGAAAAGTCGGGCCGCACGCTTCCCGCCGCCGGAGGTGCCGGGGACGAGAAGAGCGAGCTTCGTTTCTGGCCGGTGCAGATAAAGCTTGCGCCCGTGAACGCGCCGTATTTTCAGAATGCCGATCTGCTCATTGCCGCCGACTGCACGGCCTACGCCTTTGCCGGATTCCACCGCCGCTTCATGCGCGGCAGGGTGACGCTCATAGGCTGCCCCAAGCTCGACGCCGTGAACTATGCCGAAAAGCTCGGTGAAATTCTGCGCGGCAACGCCGTGCGCAGCGTGACCGTGGTGCGCATGGACGTGCCCTGCTGCGGCGGCATGGAACACGCCGTGCGTGAAGCCGTGGTCCGCTCGGGCCGCAACGTGCCCTGCGACGTGGTGACCATAGGCAGAAACGGCGAAATTCTGGCCGAAGCTCCCGCGGCTGCCGCCGGACCGATGCTGCGTCCGCTGATGTAAGGCTCAACAGAGCGTTTTTTATGGGGAAACAGTGTTTCCGACTTCACTGTCGGGGCCTGTTTCCCCTTTTTCGTCACGCATTCACCGTGTTTTTCGCCTCGGAAAAAACGGGAAATGGGGTCGGGGGCAAGGCGCATTTTTCGTTCCGGGGGCGGGCGGAGGCTGAAAAAGTCCGCATACGCGGGAAAAACGCAGTCCATGCACGGAAAACACAACCGGGGAAGACCCCACGCGTGTGGGGAAGACCGGTGATATGCGGCCGGTCGTCTGTACCACTTAGAAACACCCCCACGCGTGTGGGGAAGACCAAAGGGGAATGAAAAAGCAATGCTAGAAAAAAGAAACACCCCCACGCGTGTGGGGAAGACTCGCCGTGCAGAATGACGGTCTGGAAAACATCAGAAACACCCCCACGCGTGTGGGGAAGACCTTTTAAACCTTTGAAGCCTGATTTCAGGCCAGGAAACACCCCCACGCGTGTGGGGAAGACTGAAAACGTCAATGGGTTTTATGCAAAAAAACAGAAACACCCCCACGCGTGTGGGGAAGACCAGCATGTCGCCTCCTAGTAGCTGACACGGATAGAAACACCCCCACGCGTGTGGGGAAGACCCGCGGTGCAGTAAGGGAGGCATCCATGGACAAGAAACACCCCCACGCGTGTGGGGAAGACCCTTCATTTCTACGGAAGCGACATAAACAGCTAGAAACACCCCCACGCGTGTGGGGAAGACTTCCTCAATTATATAATCAAGAATCTTTATGAAGAAACACCCCCACGCGTGTGGGGAAGACACGTCCTTGAACTTGACGACATACCTGCCGTCAGAAACACCCCCACGCGTGTGGGGAAGACACATCACCGGCGCACGGTTTGACCCTCACGAAAGAAACACCCCCACGCGTGTGGGGAAGACTCATACTTCACCGCGTGTAGTGTGGTGGAGAAAGAAACACCCCCACGCGTGTGGGGAAGACGCGAAGATACGTGCAAGCGTCCAGAAATCCTGAGAAACACCCCCACGCGTGTGGGGAAGACTTTTTGAAATCATCAGTAAACAATCATCCGTAAGAAACACCCCCACGCGTGTGGGGAAGACCTGGCAATGAATTGAGGGAGTTCAAGAACTGCGGAAACACCCCCACGCGTGTGGGGAAGACTCCTAACTTGCAAGCTCCCGTTATATAGGCATAGAAACACCCCCACGCGTGTGGGGAAGACAATTCTTGTGCGACGGATTGAGTAGGGCAAATAGAAACACCCCCACGCGTGTGGGGAAGACCCTGACATATTATTGAAGTTTTCGGGACGGGTCAAACCGTGATTCCGTTTCGGCAAAAGGACGTTTTTCAAGTTCTGCTTGAATTTTTTGCCCGATTCCCGGCAAAGGCATTGCCTCATGCACCCCTGCATCGCGTTGCCGACAGAGAAAAAACGGGCCGACACAAGCTTTTTTACGGCATCTCTCCGGTAGCACAGCATCCCGCAGCGTGAAATTCGACCCCTGGACACAGGCGGAAGTTTGAAGCGCAAATGAGTAATAAAACAATAAAATAAGTATGTTGAGAAATAATTGCTTTCGTCTTGACAGGTAGCACCTTTTTAAAATAGGTGTTACTCTACGTAAGTGAGGAGAAGAATGCCCATGAATTCTTTTAGAAAATTGTTCCGCACGGCGGCAGGCTGCGCCCTTGCGTTCGTTCTTGCATGCCTTCCGGCAGCAACGGCCGCCGCCGCTCCGGCAATTTCCTTTACCGACATTGCCGGACGAAAGGTGGAGCTGGACAGCCTGCCGAAAACCTTTGTCGTGGCCAACTACATTGCGAATTTCCTGATGGTTGGCGGGGCCGACAGTCTGGACAAGGTTGCAGGCATGACCTTCGACGGCTGGGCGGATACCCGGTACGGGGAGTATGTCGTTTATACGGAAACGTTTCCCCGTTTGAAAACGATTCCGAGCATCGGCGGTTACCACGACGACGTGCTGGATTCCGAAAAGATTCTGTCCCTTCATCCGGACGTGCTGCTGGTGGGCCGTTCCCAGTTTGCCGACAACAATCAGAAAATCGAAGTGTTTGAAAAGGCGGGCATCAGGGTAGTCGTGCTCGACTACCACGCCATGAAGGTGGAAAACCACACGAAAAGCACCATGATTCTGGGGCAGCTCCTCGGAAGGGAGGATGTGGCGAGAGAACAGTGCGAAGCCTACGCTTCCGCGCTTGAACATGTGTATGCCAAGATTGCGGCCCTTCCCGATTCCGCGAGGCACAAAAAAGTGTACATGGAACTGGGAAACAAGGGCGTTGGCGAGTACGGCAACAGCTACAACAGGGACGTGCTCTGGGGAGCCGTGCTGAAAAACCTGGGAGCCGACAATCTGGCGGAAAATTCTCCTCAGCCCTATGCGCCGCTGGATACGGAATTCGTGCTTGCCTCCGATCCCGACATCATCATTATCGGCGGCGGCATCTGGCGCAACCATGCCGAAGGCGATCAGATGAGCATGGGACTGACCATAGGCGAGGACTCCGCGCAGGCCCGCTTGAAGGGCTTTGCCGAGCGCCCGGAGTGGAAGAATCTCTCCGCCGTGAAAAACGGCGAAATTTACGCCGTGGATCACGGCAGTCTTCGGAACATGATCGACTACACGCTGACCCTCTATCTCGCCAAAATCCTGTATCCCGAAACGTTCCGGGAGCTGGATCCCATGGCAACCATGCGCGCGTTCTATGCGAAGTATCTGCCGGAGCTCAGGTTCGACGGCACGTTCATGATCAGGCTTGCCCGGTAGTGCGAAGGGGGAATCATGCCTTCCGGCAATAGAAACCTGTACAGGCAGCTGAACGGAAGACGCCTGCTCACGGGAACCGTGCTGTTCGCGCTCATGCTGGCGCTCATGGTCGTCGATTTGGGCATGGGCTCTTCCGGCATGGGCTTCGGCGACGTGCTGGCCGCGCTCATGGCAGGGCCGGAGGGCAGAACGCCGCATACCGCCATATTATGGTTCATCCGTCTGCCCATGACGCTTACCTGCGTGTTCGTGGGCGGTTCGCTCAGTCTTGCCGGCCTGCAGATTCAAACCATCACCAACAACGCCCTGGCCAGTCCCTACACGCTCGGCATTACGGCGGGCGCCAGTTTCGGCGCGGCCGTTTCCATTACGCTCGGCCTGTCCGTGGCGGGGCATCTCTGGGTGGGAACCGCGCTGTTTGCCCTTTTGTTCGCCCTTGCCGTTTCTCTTCTCATTTTTCATCTGGGCCGCATGAAGGGCATGACTCCGAACACGCTGATTCTTTCGGGAATCATCATGAACTTCTTCTTTCAGGCGCTTCAGCAGTATCTGCAATACCGCGCCTCCCCGGAAATTGCGCAGGTCATTTCCGGATGGACCTTCGGAAATCTGCAGCGTTCGTCGTGGGTGAGCGTTGCCGTGAGCGGCGGCCTGCTTGCGGCGGGAGCCGCGCTGCTGTCCGGCTGGTCGTGGCGTCTCACCGTGCTCACCACGGGTGAGGAACGGGCCCGAAGTCTGGGCATTCCCGTGGAAAGGCTGCGTCTGCACGTCTTTCTGATATGCTCGTTTCTCATTGCGGGAGCCGTCGGCTTCATAGGTACCGTGGCCTTCGTGGGGCTGGTCGCGCCGCATTGCGCCAAGCTCATGCTGGGGGAGGATCAGCGGTATCTGCTGCCCTGCGCAACCATTCTCGGAGCTCTGCTGCTGCTTGCCTCCTCCATTGCTTCCAAAATGCTGTCGGGAGGCTCCATGCTGCCTGTCGGCATCATCACGTCCATTGTGGGCGTTCCGTTCCTGTTCGTGCTGCTCATGAAAAAAGGAAGATGACATGCTTACACTTTCCATTCGCAACCTGTCCGTGCAGATGTCGGGAAACCATGTGGTCCGCAACGTGTCCGCAACGCTGCACGGCGGAGAAATGGTGGCGGTGATAGGCCGCAACGGCGCGGGCAAGACAACCCTGATCAAGGCCGTGGCGCGCCTCGTCAGACGCTCGGGCGAGGTGACGCTGCGCGACGACGACCATGTTTTTTCCGACAGGGATATCGCCTACGTTCCTCAGCTTGAATCCGTCACCAGCCGTCTGACGGTGTTTGAAATGGTGCTCCTCGGTCTGGTCAAGGATCTTCGCTGGAAGGTGACCGACGAACAGCTTGAACGAGTGACCGATACGCTGATGGAACTCGGCCTCGACGGCCTTGCCCTGAAACCGGTATGCAGCCTGAGCGGCGGCCAGAAGCAGCTGGTGTTCATGGCGCAGGCGTTCGTGTCGCGCCCCAGGGTGCTGCTGCTCGATGAGCCTACAAGCGCGCTCGATCTGCGTCATCAGCTCGTGGTCATGGATCTGGCCCGGAAATACACGCAGGAAAATGGAGCCATTACGCTTTTTGTCGTTCATGACCTCATGCTGGCCTCGCGGTACGGCAGTCGGCTGCTCATGCTGCATGAAGGACGGATCAAGGCCTTCGACACGGCGGAACGCGTGCTGCTTCCGTACCTGCTCGGCGACGTTTATGATGTGGAAGCCTGCGTGGAGAGAACGCCTCCCGGATTTCTGAACGTCATTCCCGTACGGCCCCTGTAATGGAAAATCGGACTTCCGGCAGGCAAAAAGCACCTTTTCCGCTGTCTGGAGGCGCCATTTGTCTTGCCTCTTGCGGAACAGGTGTGAAACAGAGAAAAGAACATGACGGAACTTGAAGCGATACGACGTTATTGGAACACGCGGGCGGAAGGCTATTCCCTGAAAACTGCGTACGACATGCAGCACGCGGAAAACATCTGGCTGGAGCGGCTGCGTCCTTTTCTTCCGGAATCCGGCAGGCTGGACATTCTGGACATAGGCTGCGGGCCGGGATTTTTTTCCCTTCTTCTTGCCCGGCAGGGTCATGCGGTGGTGGCCTTCGACTACACGGAAGGAATGCTGGAGCAGGCTTCCCGAAACGCCGAAGAAGCGGGCGTTTCCCTTACGCTGCGGCAGGGGGACGCGCAGAATCTTCCCTTTCCGGATGCTTCCTTTGATCTCATAGTTTCCCGAAACCTCACGTGGAATCTGGAGCATCCGGAAAAGGCCTATGCCGAGTGGCTGCGCGTTCTTCGTCCCGGGGGGCGTCTCGTCAATTTCGACGGCAATCATTACCGCTATCTTTACAGCGCCGTCTATGAAGAGGAGAGAAAGCAGCCCGACTATACGGACGGTCACAACCCCGACTTCATGCTCGGCGTGGATCCTGCGCCCATCAACGCCATTGCCGCGAATCTGCCCTTGAGCAGAGTGGATCGCCCGCAGTGGGACATGGAAACGCTGCTTGCTCTGGACACGTGCAACGTGGCGGCCGAAGTGGAGAGAAAGAATTTTACGGATGAGAGCGGAAAGGCCGTGTCCATCATTAAAAACTTCATGGTATCGGCGCAAAAGCAGGGCTGAGGGGAAGACTTTCAAGCAGTCCCGCGCGGGGAGAGGCGTGTGTGGAAAAAATGCGGCCATCGGCGTTCCGACGGGCCGAAATTCTGCTCCCGCGTGAGCGGGGAGGAGGTGAACGCCGCGCCCCGGACAAGTGCAGATGGAGCTTCTCTCCGTGCGCGGGAAATCTCCGACGGACGGGCCGGGGGGGGCTCGTTGGATGGAAAGGCTCCTGCGTGCGCGGGAATTTGAATATTGCTGCGGCTTCACAGCCCCTGTCCGGTCCCGCACGGGTGGGGGAAGACGTTTGATCCAGACAAACGCCGGCATGACCCGTAGAAATACCCCACGGGTGGAAGGCCCTGATGCGGGTATCGGGCTTTTCTGAGCGGGGCAGAGAGAAAAGCTCGTTTCTGTGCGCCGAAAAGGGGGAATTTCCGGAATCGGTTCTGTTCCGTGCGGGATATTCTTTCGTCTCTTTTCCCGAAAGGCGTCATGTCTCAAGTAACGGTTGAAGTTTCTGCGTTTCCCCCTGGGGTATTCTCGGGAGGCTTTTTCGTAGGCAGTCCCCCGAATTTTGAGGAAAAAATGAAAAAACGAAAAAAAACGCTTGACGGTTGAACCGAAAACATCTAAGAACACACCTGCAACAGCGAGTTGCTTCGTTCCCCGATAGCTCAATAGGCAGAGCGGGTGACTGTTAATCACTAGGTTGGCGGTTCAAGTCCGTCTCGGGGAGCCAAATTTCAAGGGCCTGCATACAGCAGGCCTTTTTTGTTAAGGCCTTTAGGCAGTTGAGGGGGCGGAAGCGACCGAAACAGAAAACCACCCGCTAAGCGGGTGGAACACAAAACGGTTATACCTAAAAAAACACCTTTTCGATAAGACGGAGTTGTTCAGGCTCTCGTCCACATTGAAAAGGTGTTTTT
>CALUPL010000056.1 GCA_944322635.1 uncultured Mailhella sp. | reverse complement strand
TTTTTTTTTTTTTTTCGTTGCCTGCGCGTTTTCAACGTTCTTGAGCGCGTCGGGAAAAGACGCCAAAAGTCTGAGGCCCGTTTCCTTCCAGGCGGGGCAGGGCTTATTCGAAACGTTTCGGAGAAGTTTTTTCCTTGCGCCAAAACAGACATAAACCTTATAGTAAGTATAGGGTCAAGAAGAAAAGAAAAATTTTTTTAAAGAGCGGCCGAAAAGGCGGAGCGGGAGAAAGAAGGCGGACGAACGCGGATAAACGCAGGGAAAGTCGGGGAATGGGGGGAGGGACGGCGAGGCGGAACAGAGGGATGCGGCACAGAAAAGCAGGGATGACAGGGATCGCAAGGACGTGGGAGAAGGCGGGGGAAGGCGGAAGTTGGGGAGGAAAAAGCGCGAGGGGGAAGGCGTGGGGCAAAGAGGACGGATCAGGGAAGGAAAAGACGGGAAGGGGGAATCGTGTTCGGGAGGAGCGGACGGAAGAGGAAAGGGGAGGGGATAGGGAGACCTTGTTCCGTCGGGACGGCGCGGAAATCCGTCGGGGTGAAGCGGGAGAATCATGACGGGCGCACTGCTCCATGTTCTTCGTTTACGTTGACGGGAGAAAAAGGCTCCGACGCCTTGAAGCATCGGAGCCATAAAGAGCGCACAGGCACTACGAGGCGTAGCCTTTGGGATTGTTCCTCTGCCAGTTCCAGGTGTCGCGGCACATGTCGTCGAGGGTTCTGGCAGCCGTCCAGCCGAGCACGGTGCGGGCCTTGTCGGCGTTGGCCCAGAACTCCGGCAGATCGCCTTCACGGCGCGGGCCGAATTCATATTTTATGGGAACGCCGCTGTTTTTTTCAAAGGCGCGCACGATGTCGAGCACGCTGCAGGGCGTGCCCGTGCCGAGGTTGAATATGTCCGTACCCTTGCGGGTGGCGGCATATTCCACGGCCTTCACGTGACCGGCGGCAAGATCCATAACATGAATGTAGTCGCGGCGGCAGGTGCCGTCGGGGGTAGGGTAGTCGTTGCCGAAAATGGTGAGGTGATCGCGACGGCCCACGGCCACCTGCGCCACGTAGGGCATGAGGTTGTTGGGAATGCCCTGCGGATCTTCACCCATGCGGCCGGAAGGATGGGCGCCTATGGGGTTGAAGTAGCGCAGAAGTATGACGGAAAGTTCGGGGTCTGCCCTGGAGGCGTCTTCCAGAATCTGTTCCATCATGAACTTCGTCCATCCGTAGGGGTTGGAGCAGCTGCCGCGAGGCATGGTTTCCACGTAGGGATACGGGTTTTCCTCGCCGTACACGGTGGCGGAGGAGGAGAACACAAAGTTGTGAACGCCGCACTCCTTCATGCATTCCAGCAGCGTGAGCGTGGTGTCGATGTTGTTGCGATAGTATTCGACCGGCTTGCGCATGGATTCTCCCACCGCCTTCAGACCGGCAAAATGCACCACGCAGTCCACGGGATTTGCCTTCATGATGAGGCGCATGGCACTGCTGTCGCGCACGTCCGCCTCGCAGGCCGTGACGGAACGCCCGGCAAGCTCCTCTATTCTTTTGATGACTTCGGGGGAGCTGTTGCTGTAGTTGTCCACAATAACGACATCGTGACCAGCGGCCATGAGTTCCACGGCCGTGTGCGAACCGATGTAACCGGCGCCGCCTGCAAGAAGAATGAGCATGAGAAATAAGACCTCACTGACATGAAAAGTTAGTTTTCGTATTTTTTCAGCTTCTTATTATAGAAGTTCCGGAGCTTTCCAAAAGTGATGTTTCGCATTGCCCTGTAAAATTCTCTTTTTATTTTTAATTTCAGGCTTATCTGTTTTGAATAATATTGAGCAGCTTGTGCTGTCATGATTTCTTTAATGAAGTAAGCGGATGCAGGGGAATTCAATGCGGTTTTCCACCAAAGACCTCCAAGCAGCATGCTGAAATCATTCCAGGGTTTTCTTGCTCCGGCATAATGTATGATTGACATGCTGTTGGATGAAATTCTGTTGTACAGGCTTTTCTGAACCGTATTGGAATACATTTCCGGAGAAAGATGAGTGATGAAATTCCAGCGTTCATCCAGTTCCTGTATGCCGTCTTGAAATATTAAATTTAAAACGTCCTGGTCATGAAACGGAAATTTATGGCTGAGAGCCATGTCAAGCAGGCGTTTGGAGGCATTGGTGTCTCTCATTTTTTTCAGGTTGAAAAGGAGAATGCCGGCGTTGACATATTTTTTCCTGTCAATGTATCCAAGTTTTTTTAGCAGCACATGAGCATTTTGAAAGTCTTCAAAATGTAATGTATTGAATGCAATATCGTTGCATCCTGCCATATATTTTTCAGATATATCTACATTATAAATTTTTTCTATGTCGTCCATAATTAATATATCTGTATCAAGATATAATATTTTGTTTATGTCTTTAAATAATTCAGGCAGAAAAAATCTATAATATGTTGCTATTGATAGATGTCTGTCAACAAAGATATTTTTTATCTTTTCTTTATATATGTCCATTTCTATAATATTTATAGTTATATTTTCAGTTCCCATTCCACAAATGAGACTTTTGTATTGTTTTTCTATACCGTCGCTTAATATATGAATATAATATTTGTTGAATTCAGATGTATGATTAATAAGTGACTGTAGTGCAACAATGAGTATGTTGGTATATCTTTGGTCTGAACTAAAGCAGACATGAATGGGAAATGTGTTATTTTCCATTTTTGAAATACCTCATGAGTCTATTGATAAATCCATGATGAGTCGGCTTTAAAAGGCCTATTTCCCTCAGCCAGCTTTTCGAATCGTCGTCCATGTCTTCGAAAACATCTGTGGATGTGTTTCTCTAAAAAAACTCCTTGGCTTTCAATGCGTATTCTTTTTGATTTTCTTCAGGTGTCTGACGATAAAAGTATTTATTTGCCAATACGCTGTGTTCAAAAAATTCTTTTTCAATGCCATTCAAAAGATCGGCTTTGGTAAGTCTGTCGAAAGCAAATGTCGTCATGTCAAACATTTGCATGGATTTTATGCTTTTTGTCGTAGAAGAACTTCCTTGTCCCTGTTCCATTCTGTAGTGATGCAAAAATTCTTTTACAATAACCATGGATTTTGCTTTGGCTAAAATCTCAAAAATAAAAGGATAGTCTTGATATGATCTTGATTTTTCATTGAATGGCGTAGATTTTATAAGGTCACTTTTATAAATATATGTCCATAATGCGGAATGATACATGAATATCTTTTTATAATCTCTGGGACAAAAAACACCATCTGGCATTTCTTGAAACATATCTTTTACTTCATTCCATACAGTGTTCATCTTATCTTTACGTTCTTGACTGTTATATATATAGAAACCGCATCTTGCTATATCTGCGTCATATGTTTTTGCAGCAGTATATAGTTTTTCATACATATCTTTTTCAATCCAGTCGTCAGACTCTATAATTCCTATATACTCTCCGTGAGCCATCTGTATGCCTTTGTTGAGAGTATATCCATATCCTGAATTTTTTTGATGAACAGCTATTATGCGAGAGTCTTTTTCTGCATATTCATCTATTATTTTTCCGCAATTATCAGGAGATCCATCATCAATAAAAATGAATTCAATATCTTTTTTTGTCTGATTTATAATAGAATCGAGGCATTGATTGATAAACTTTTGGACATTATAAATTGGAACTATAACGGATAATGAAACATTATTATTCATAATATATCCCCATATAAATAAAAAAATAAGTGTAATTTCACACTAAGACAAAAGTGAATTCAGTATGCAACGCGCCGAAGTGCATTACATAAAAAGTTTTCCTTCCATGGAGTTTTTTGTAAATATGTCCAGAATATCTTTCTCTCCGGAGTTTTACATCGCCATATCCATGGTTTCTTGTGTCCTATGAAGTGTAGAATTCGGGCCGTTTTGCTCAAATCGTAGAAGCCGGTTTCTCTGCACTTGTGCGTTTTGGTAATCTGGCAGTTCCATGTCATGTCCAATTCGTGAATGCGGTCGTGAAGCACGCAGTTCAGAACGTCCTGATCGTGCATGACGATGCGCTCGTGCTCATTCTTGATGAAAAGGAAGAACTGTTGCTGTATGTTTTCCCTGCGCATGTCTTCCAGATTCATGAGCATGAGACCGGTATTGAAGTAACGGGCAAGGCTCAATCTGGCACTGTGCCGGTCTTCATCGATATCCTTCACTGCGCCTGCAAGGCTCTGGCCCAGTTCTGCTTCCCATAAGGGCCGGAGACCGGAGCGACAGATCATGTCGCAGTCCATGTATATGCAGCGGGAAGCGTTGATGAGTGAAGGAAGAAGCAGCCGGTAGTAGGTTGCCGGTGTGACGTGGCTTTCTCTGCGTATATTCAGACTCATGCCGGAAAAGCTTCTGGCGGAGACGGAAAGAAAGTCCACGCCGGTATTGGAAGCGGCAACCATGCTGCTGATGCGTCGGCGGTTTTCCGGGCGGATTCCTCCATCCAGAACGTGAAACTGCAGAACGTCGTTTTTTTCGGCGTTGCAGAGCACGGACATGATGGTTACGGCCAGCGGTCGAGCGTAGTTATCGTCGGCGGCAAGCACGATGTGCATGGCGTTATCCATGAGGCTTTTCCCTTAGATAGGCGACGAGTTTTCGACGACCGTTTTTGCAGAGCAGTGTTTCCATCCAGAAAAACAGGGAAGGCCTGAAGGCCCAGCGGTGAAGTTTTCGATAATGCTTCGGCTTGAACAAAGAGCGATCAGCCTTGCCGCATTGGAAGTCGCGGCGAAATTCTTCGGAGGCACGGCGGCAGAACTTTTTGTTGAGGGGCATGGCAAGACGTCGAAAATTCCAGTAGTACACCTCATACTTGCGAAAAAGTTCCGCCCGCAGAAGCATTGTATTTTCGCTTCCTCTGCCGGAAAGGAAACGTTCGATTTCGCCGAACTCGTCGCATACGCAAAAAGCCTTGCCCCTGCTGTTGACCGATGAGGCTTCATTGTCGCGGCGATAGTGCAGAAAGGCCCGGTTCAAAAAAAAGACCCGTTCCGCACTGGTCAGGGTTTTGAAGTTGAACGACATGTCCTGGTAGGAGGCGCCGGGAGTGGGCAGAAAGCGGATGCCCTGTCTGTTGAGCCAGGATCGACGAAAAAGATCCGTCCATACATAGGTGGTCTGGAGGAGAGCTTCCATATGCCTTTGGGGCGTGAGCGTTTTTCCTGCACAGCAGGGGGGAATGATTCGATTCAGCGTGGAAACGCCGCCTTCATAATCGTAAAAGTTGCTTTTCACCAGATCGGCGTCGTGTTCCTTTGCCGCGAGGTAGAGAGATTCGAACATATCCGGATCGGCCCAGTCATCCGATTCCACAATGCCTATGTATTCGCCCGTGGCGGCATCAATGGCGCGGTTCATGCTGTCGCCGTAGCCGGAGTTCGGCTTGTCTATGATGCGTATGCGGGAATCTTTGGAGGCGTATTCCCTGAGAATGGCGGGAGTGTTGTCCGTGGAGCCGTCGTTGATGCAGATGATTTCCATGTCCTTCAGTGTCTGGCCCGTAACCGAGTCCAGGCACTGACGGACATAGTTTTCTACATTGCAGCACGGCACGAGAACGGAAACGGCGGGCATTACAGATTCTCCATGAGCTCCAGAGCGCGGGCAACGGCCTTGTCCATGTCGTAGTATCTGTAGTCGCCGAGGCGTCCGAGAAAATGAATGTCGCGGTATTCGGCAAGGGCGGCGTCGAGATACTTGCGGTACAGGGCGGCGTTTTCCTCTCCGGCAATGGGGTAGGCAGGCTCGTTTTCACCGCGTCGGTAGGCCGAGGGATACTCGAACGACACCACCGTGCGGGGCGAAACGTCGTCAAGAAAGTACTTGTATTCGCCTATGCGGGTGAAATCGTAGTTTTCCGGATAGTTGACCACGGCATTGGGCTGGAAGAACTCGCGGTCGTATTCGCGGAAATCCAGGGTCACGCTGCGGTAGGGCAATTCTCCGAAGCACCAGTTCATGAGTTCGTCCACCGGGCCGGTGTAGAAAATGCGGCAGTCGCGGCATTCCTGTTTTATATCGTTCCACGAGGTGTCGAGCTTCACGGTGATGTTCTTGTGGGCGAGCATTTTTTCCAGCATGGCGGTGTAGCCCTTTTGGGGAATGCCCTGCCAGCGGTTCTGGAAATAGCGGTTGTCGCGGCTCACATACACGGGCACGCGGCCGGTGACGGCAGGGTCGAGTTCTTCGGGTTTCACGCCCCACTGCTTCATGGTGTAGAAAAGGAATACCTTCTGATAGACGTACTCGGCAAGAAAGTTGAGGTCGTCATCGTCGGTTTTGCGCAGTTCGAGAATGGGAACTTTTTTGTTGAAGCCGAAACGCGCGATGAGCTTTTCTTCAAGGCGTGCGGCAAGGGCTTCGGGAAACACCCGGCGTATGGAGTTCAGATTGAACGGAATGGGCACGAGTTCGCCGTCGATGAGTCCCACGACCTTGTGCATGTACGGATGCCAGTCCGTGAAGCGGGAAACGAAGTCCCATGCGGGCTTCACGTCGGTATGAAAGATGTGCGTGCCGTACTTGTGTATGCAGATGCCGTTTCTGTCGTAATAGTCGTAGCAGTTGCCCCCTATGTGGGGCTTTTTGTCCACGACGAGCGCCTGTTCGCCCCGGTCGGCAAGAAGTCTGGCTACAGTTGCGCCGGAAATGCCGGCTCCTACCACAATGTTGCGACGGGTCACTGCTGTTCCCCTTGTTTTTGAATGGTTTCAGTGTGTTCGACTGAGAATGGCCGGGGCTGAAAATGCTGGCCGTTCGGAATTGTTTGGACCTGAATGAGGAGATGCCGCTCATCGGACGCAGATCGGACATTTCCAGAAATGCGGAACGTCTGAAGAGCGTTTTTTCGGAAACATTTTTCCCCGGAAAGAAATACCGAAGGGGCACGACTCACTTTGCCGGGCAGATGTCCGTCTTTTCGTTTCTTCTGTCCGGATGGGCGAAGGGCAGCGGCAGACGAAGAGCGCGAACGGAAGCGTCATCCGTTCCCCCGATGCGACTTCGTTCATGAGCGCATTATTGATTTTCCCTGCCATGTGGCCCCGCATTCATACTTGCTGAAGAAAGCGTGCAGTTCAGACGCAATCGGTAATGTCAGTTTTCTTTCCGTGCTATAACAGAAACGTTTTGAAGTTTCCAGCACAAAAACAGGGGTTTTGCTTCAGGGGAAAATGCAGTGGAAAGGTATGTTTTCCTGCGTGGTTGCATGAAAGTATCCTTGTTGGAAACGGCGTTTCTTGTCTGACGGGAATTCGCGTTTTTTGTCGGGCGAGGATTAAACGCCGCGTCAAAGTGAAAGGCAAGGGAAAACTTTTGGGAAAGAGCGGCATTCCGTTTTTTCGTGCGTTGTTCACGGGTTGCGAGAGCCTTGAGAAATCGTGGGGGGGCAGGCAGAGAGGGAGGGGAAGGCTGCGGTCGGCGTTTTTGGGGGACACTGCAATGGGTCTGACGGGGCGTCGGGAGAGCGGCTCCGGCGCGTCCCGACGTCGGGTTGCCGGGCCGCGCGAACGGGCGGACTTTGCGCGTTTGGAAAAGGGGAAGGGCAGGCAGTGCGTTTTTTTAACGAGACGGCGCGACCTTGAAGCGGAGAGGCTTCGAAAGTCGCGCCGTCGTCGTCATGCGGCATGGCCGTCGGAAAAAGGGGAGAAACGCCGTCGAGTTTCGGAAAGCGGGGAAAGCCGGCATTGCTGCGGAAGGAACGCGGGCGTTGATCGCGTTCATGAGCATTGTTTCAGAGTCAACGGAGCGCGTTGCTTTGCGGTCGTCGTTCTGAGGAGCGTGCGGGCTGTTGTCTGGAGGGACGTTCGTGGTCGTGCGGTCTTCGGGCTTCGTCCCGGTCGGGCAGGCCGGCTTTGTCGGTCTGCGTATTTTGAGCCGGTGCTTCGGAATCCGCAGGGGAAGCGTTCGTGCTTCTCTTCGCCTGCCGCACTATTTCCGCCAGGGTAACCCGGGCGCGCGGCGCAAGTTCGGCCGTTTCGGCAGAGCTGCGGCGCAGGGGGATTTCTTCTGCCTCCGGAAGGCCCGGAAAAAGATCGGGCGCGTACAGGCGGCAGAAGAGCAGAAGCGCACGCCGCCGCAGCGCAAGTGCCGCTTCATGCTGTTTTTGTCCGAAGGTCGCGATTTCCTCCGGAATTGCCTCGACGACGGATTCCAGAATGCGGCCCGTGGTCTTTTCCTGAGCGCGTATTGTGCAGCGAAGCGTGACTTTTCCGCAGGCGCCAAGTTCCTGCGCGTGCGTTTCAGATGTTCCGCCTCGTTCTGCCGTCTGCTCTGCGTGCGTTGCCGCGGGCACAGACGTGTTTTTTTCCTCGTTCCGGCCGATGTTCCCTCCCTTTTTGTTGAGGCCGGGGCCGTCGGCGGCGTCGGCGTTCGGGAGAGTTTCTCCGTTCCTGCGGTTTTCGCGGAGAAGAGTGTCGGGGGGTTCCGTGAAACGGGCAACCTCTGCGAGGCGGCGGCCCGTCCTGTCGTGCTGAGAGGCGTCTGTCGGGCGTTCGCCGTCCGACCCGTGCTCCGCGCCCTTGTCGGACTCCTCACGCTCGTCGAGTTGCGTCGAGCCGCCGGCAGGGAGTGTAGCCTTGTCGCAACGCTCCTTTTCGTTCGGCGTCTCATCCCGTACGGCGAGGAGGGACACCGCGGTTTCGTCTGCTTCCGCCTCGGAAAGCTCGAATTCCGGTCTCGTGAACCGACCGCTCCTTTCAAGGGCCGCCAGAAGAAGACCGTCGCTCCATGTTGTGCGTCCGTTTCTCACGCGGAGTCCCTGCATTACCGCGAACGGATCCAGACCGAGACGCCTTGCCGCGCACATGGCCATCAGACAGTTGGAAAGCGCCGCGGGATTCTTTACGATTTGCCGCGTTTCCGGGTTCATGACTTCGGCTCGGTACTCTTCCGGAACGAGACAGGAACCGGCCAGAACCGTTGCCATCCGTTCCATGAGCGCAAAGCCTTCGGCATGAATGAAATCCGCTTCCGAGCAGGGGCGCGGAACGTTTCGAAGTTCGGAAAGAGTCAGCTTCGTCATGTCATCTCCTGAACCGGCAGCTCTCGTAGGCCGGACAATACTTTTTATGGCAGAGCGTGGAACGCGGATTGCCGAAAAAAATTCCGGATCGCAGCATTTCCGCCGCCGCTTCCAGCAGTCCGGGTGCGCCGTCGCTGCCCGCAAGCAGCTCTCTTGCCCCGGTTATGCTCCCCGTGCCCGCACGGCGTCCCGCTTCCTTTTTCGCAACCTGAAGCCCTATGATCACTGCCGGAGCGTCCATGGGCTGCCCCGTTGCTTCTTCCGCAAGAAGCTCGTACACCGCCACCTGCGCCGCGTGTCCTGCCGTGCGTACCGTGCCGTCCGCACCCACGGCGTTTTTTCCCGTTTTTATGTCCGCTATGCCCAGATTTCCCCGTTCGTCCCGATAAATGCGGTCCGTCGTGCCCGTGAGCACCAGCCCCAGCCCGGCTATCTCCAGCCCCCGGCACTCCGCCTCCACGTCCACAAAATCAAAGCCCGGCGCTATTTCGGCGCAGTACTTTCTGTGCAGCGCCAGCGCCATGCTCTCCGCTTCCGCAGGACTCGAATCCCCCCAGTCCACGTCCTCAAGCGGATGCCGTATGAGCCTTACCACCTCCGTTGCGCAGTCTTCCGCGCTGAGTCCCGCACCCCGTATCCGACCGAGATCGTAAAGTGCCGTGCCCACGTGCACCGCGCGCCCGAGCTGCGCCGCGCCCGAACTCGGCAGACGCATTCCCTTGATGTTCCTGGCTTCCCACCTCGCCGGACAGTCAAAAAGCTCCGGCAGACTCGACGCCCGTACCCGTACCGGTTCCTTCATGCTTTCCCTCCTTGCCCGCACCGCTTCTTGCTGACGATGCTTTCTTTTTGCATTGCTGCTTTCAGCAAAACTATGCTCAAATGAATTCTTCAAGTCAAGAACGTGTATATTCGATTGAATTCCTAAAAAGGCAGGAAAGACAGAAAAGGCAGGAAAGACAGAAAAGGCAGGAAAGGCAATGCGGGGGAAATAATTCCCCCCGCGCCCCCCTGATTCTGCCTCCCGGCTTCGCCGGTTCGGCAGGACAGGGTAAACGGGAAAATTATGGCCGAAGCAAAGGGTAAAGGGGGGATGTGAGACCGGAAGGCCGACTTTCAACGCTCTGGGGCCCCGGGCGACATCAGGAGCCCGGCCGACGGGCATAAGCAGGCGGAATTCACTTCCGCCGTTAAGCGCAATGCCCGTCGTGCAAGTGTTGCAGTCAGTACAGCGTGTCTGGAGCAGACGGGCTGTTGAGCTGCTCCTGATTTTTGCAAGGCCAGAAATAATTCCCCCCGCGCCCCCCTGTTTCTGCCTCCCGGCTTCGCCGGTTCGGCGGGCGTCATGCGGACATCTGGGGGCGGTCTTCGAAAAAGGCGGGGAGGGCAGAGGGAGTAATGCCGGAGGCCGGAAGGCTCGGCAGGCGCGTTTCGGGCTGCAAACGCAGTGCAGGCGTGCGCGGCTGCGCCCGCCTGCGGCTGGCCGACCGATGTTTCCGCGTTGCGTCAACATCGGTGAGCTTGGAAGGATTTCCAAGATGTTTAGGGTAGAGCGTCTGACCGATGCTCTGGGAAACTTTTCTTGGCAAAGGCCGGTTGTTTCAACGCTCCGGGAGAAAGCGGCTGCACGGAATGCCCGTTGTTCAACGCTCGAAAAAGCGTGGGAAGTTTGTTTGCCCGACTCCCAGCGCGCGTCCGGCTTTTCGGTTGAAGCGGTACTCCGTTTTTCAACGCCCAGGAAAAAGCCGGGGGCAGAAGATGGTCGTTTTTCAACGCGCAAAAAGCGTGAGGGACTTTCTTTCTGTGGGCTCTCAACGCTCCGTGGGCTTCCCTTCAACCGACTCTCAACGCTCTGGGGCCCCGGGCGACGTCAGGAGCCCGGCCGACGGGCATAAGCAGGCGGAATTCACTTCCGCCGTTAAGCGCAATGCCCGTCGTGCAAGTGTTGCAGTCAGTACAGCGTGTCTGGAGCGGTCGGGCGATTGCGTCACTCCGGCGTCGGAAAACGGGCGGCAGCCGGGCTTTCTAAAATACCTTGCCGCACCAGCGCACGCGGCCATGAACGACGAAGTTTTCGAGGTCGGGTCCTTCAACGGGAACGTCGGCGTACTTGGGGTTTTCGCTGCGCAGAAGAAGCCCGCGCAGAGTTTTCTGCACGCGCTTTACGCGCAGCTCGTCGCCCAGCGTGACCACGTAGATCTTGCCGTCCATCACTTCAATGTCCGACTTGTCCACAAGCAGCGTGTCGCCTTCGCTGAAAAGCGGTTCCATGGAATCGCCCATCACGTCCATAAGCACGGAATGTGTGGAGGAAATGTGCTCTATTCCCATGAAATCCTTGCGGAAAGCGTACAGCCCTTCCAGATCGCCGTCGGTTTCCAGCGATGCGCCCGCACCTGCCTTGGCCGCTATTTTGGGAATGTAGTCGTAGTCGAGAAACTCCTTTCCCGGAATGGCCAGCTTCACGCCGAGCGCCTTGAACACCGGGTCAAGCGCGGCAAGGTTCGGCGTGCGCACGCGGTTCAGCCACTGCGTGAACGTTACCTGCGACACCCCAAGTTCACGGGCGGCGCTGGCCTTGTTGCCGTTGTGCCGCTCATCCGTGAAATTCCTCAGCAACTCGAAGATTTCGTCAGACAGAGTATTCATATGAATAGAAAAAAGGAGATTTCCCCTTTTGTCAAGTATTCAAATGAATATTATATCCCTTTACACGTAAATTTCATTTGAATATTATCCTCTCATGAAAAACGAAATCTTTGCGAAATACTTTTCGCGCCGCGGGGCGCTCAGAAGGGCAAGTCTGGAATCGGGCATTCCCTACATCACGCTTGTGCAGCACGCAAACAACGTGCGCAGGGTGAGTCCCGCCATGGCCGTCCGTTATGAGGAGCTGCTCGGCATTCCCCGATGGGAGCTGAGACCGGATCTGTGGCGCGGCCCGGACGACTGCGGAAACGACGGCTGGTCCGATGCCTGAAAGGCTCTCTGCCGGAGGCTTTTTCCGCTGCTCGGAACCGGGGCGAGGGGCTCTTGCCTTTGGCGAGAATCGTTTCTTGCGGCCGTCCGGCCGAGGAAACGGCGTCTGGAAGCGGAGCGTTGAACTTCGGCCTGCAAGCGTGAAAGGGCTGCTCGGGCGGGGTTGATGCTGCGGGGCGCGCTCGGTCGGAACAAGGAGGATCCGGTTTTGGAGATTCGCCGTTTGGGAGAACGGGGAGCTTTCTTCGAAGGAAACGGCGTCCGGAAGCGGAGGTTTTCTTTGTTTCTTCGGAGGAAGGCGGCGTTCGGAATCGGGGCGTTGAGCGAAGGAAACGGCGTTCGGAAGCGGCGGAGATATCAGGGCCGGAGAAGTCGGGGGGAGCGCTGAGGCATTGCCGAATCTGTGTTTTCGGGAGTGTCGGGAACGGTTGTTTCGGCCTCGACGCGATGCAAAAGGCGCGGAGGAGAAGGGAAGCGCATGGCGGAGAATGTCAAGGGAATACTGTTGAGAACGGAGCATTTGCGGGGACTCGGAATGCTGGAGCCCCGGCAGGTGGGGGAGCTGGTGTTCGCCCTGTTTGCCGACGCGGGCGAAGGCGAGATGCCGGAACTCGACGATCTGACGCGAGTGGTTTTTGAGTTGATAGCGCCTTCGGTGCGTCGGGCCAACGACGCCTATGCCAGCCGCTGTGCGGCCAACGCGGAAAACGGCCGCAAGGGGGGGAGGCCCAGGAAGCGGACGGCGTTGGAACTTGCTGCGCAAAGCGGGGAACCGACGGGTTTTTCGGAGCAAAGCGGAAACCCTTACGAAACGAAGCGAAGCGAAGCGGAACGGAATTCTTCCCCCCTGAATCCCCCGTCGGAGGGGAGGTCGGAGTCGGGTTCGGAACGTTTTTTTGTGCGGCCCTCGGTGGAGGAGGTTCAGCAGTACTGCAACGAGCGGGGCAACGGCATTCGAGCGGATCGTTTTGTGGACTATTACGCGGCGCAGGGCTGGAAGCTTTCCAACGGCAGGCCGCTTCGGGACTGGAAGGCGGCCGTACGGAACTGGGAGAGCCGGGAAAAGGAGGGGCGGGCGAGTGTTCGCGGAACGATGTTCGATGCCGAACGTCGTCAGGAGCACAACGCGAAGGTGTGCCGGGAGGTTTCGGCGGAACTTGATGCCATGGGAGGGCCGTTTTGATGGATGCGCGGGAAAGGGAAGAGAAGCTGGCGGTATTGAGCGGGCTTGCGGGCAACTATGCGGCGACGCTTTCGCCGGAAACGGCGAAGATGTGGCTTTTTCTGCTGAAGGACTACGACCTGGCCGCCACGCAGGCCGCGGCGCTGGCGGTGATTCGTCGATACGGCTCGGAAACCGTGCCGTATCGCACCATGCCGCCCTTTGCGCTGATGCAGAAGGAACTCGACCTGGTGACCGGTGCGGTACGGGGGGAGGAAAACGTGCTTTTGCAGGCGCGGGCGGAGTGGGCGCGTCTGCTTGAGCTCATGAGGAGCTGCGGCAGCTGGCGCGAGCCGGAGCTTGATCGCACCACGGCGTATTGCGTGCGTTCTTTCGGCGGCTGGGAGCGGGTGTGCCGCTGGAGGCTGGAGGAGCTGTCGTGGCGGGAGCGGGATTTTTTGCAGTTGTGGCAGCAGAGTCGGGGCAAGGAGGAGGTGCTTTCTCTTGGGGGAGGCGCGGTGAAGCTGCTGGATGCGCCGGGGGGAGCGGTTGCGTTGTCGCTGGAAAGGCTGCGGGAGAGAGCGGTGCCGGCCGGGGAGGCTGAGTCGGCATCGGTTCGGAAGATAGCCGGCTGAATGGGGGAGATTTGAGGGGAAGTCCGTTTTCCACGCTTCGGTCGGAGAGGGGGGGCGTGCGGGAAGAGCCGGACAGCCCGCAGAAGGGGCGTGTGTTTTTGGGGGCGGGGCTGCGGATTTCGAGGCGTTGCAGACATTGCGGAGCGTGGGGACAGCGGAAGGGGTTTGCACCAGCCGTGGACGGTGGGCGGCGGAGGAAGTGCGGAGAAGGGGGGATTTCATGACGGTGCATGAGCAATGCGCGGGCTATTGGCGGGAGTGCTTTGGTTGTTCCGAGTATCTGCCCGACAGGGTGTTTTTCTGTCGTCGGGCGAATCTGGCCCGATTCGGCAGGGAGGAAGTGGAGGCGGAAGAGGCGGAAAACGGGGACGGAGGGAAAGCATGGAACGGAGATCGGGGCAGAGAAGCGGGGGAGCGGAAGAGCGGCGTTGTGGGGGGCGCGTGGTGGAACGGACGCCGGTTCCGTGCGCGTCGAAGATGAGCGAGCAGGCGGCCGTGGTGTCGTGGTGGCGACTGGCCTGCCGCAAGTACGGCGTGCCGGAAGAGTCGCTTTTGCGCGTTGCGGGCGAGGAGGCGGAAGGGGGAACACGCGGCGCGCTGTTTCGAAGGCAGGGAGCGCGGCCGGGAGCGGCGGATCTTTTTCTTGCCGTGCCCCGCGGAAGCCAGTTCGGCCTGTGGCTTTGCGTGAGGGGCAGAGGATTGAGGATGAGGCAGGAGGAAAGGAATTTTCTCCGCAACATGGAAGGACTTGGTTACGGAGCGGCGGTATGCCGCGGCCGTGATGAGGCAAAAGACAGAATACATGCATACATGGTGCAGCGTGGTGAAGCTGATCAGAAAAACGTGTCGTGATTGCCAGCATGAGTTTTTGACCGCCAGAAGGCACAGACTTTATTGCAGCACGAGCTGCCGCAGACATTATCAGAACGAGCGACGAAAGGAGGAGCGCGCCGAGGCCCGGGAGTTCCGGGAGGCCATGAAACCCATGTCGGATCCCTGGGCGCGGCGCAACGTGGACGACTGGTCCGCCGACGACATCTGGGAAAACGCGCTTCTCGACCCAGTTCCCGCAGGACTCGATGCCTGAGCAAGCAAGAAGGGGGCAAAGGAAGGGGGGAAGGATTTTTCCCCCCGAGAGCCGGAATTTCGGCCTTTGGCGGACGGCGGAACAGAGGAAGGAAACGGTATGTTTCCGTGCGGGAAAGAGGGGGGAGACAATGCTAGTATCCGTTTTGGATTGCCTGTGCCGCGAACTCTTTCTGCGTCATGCTTTTTGAAAAAAGGATTGCCGCATGAAAATAGAACATCATCCGCTGGCCGTGGCCCAGCTGAAAAGGCACGAGGGACTAAGACTCGTGCCGTACCGCTGCCCGGCAGGATTTCTCACCGTGGGCTACGGCCACAACATCGACGCAAATCCTGTGCCGAACCTCGGCCCCGATGACAGAATAAGCGAAGTTGAGGCGGGCAAGATTCTTGAACTCGATATGCGCTCCTGCGGCATGGCCCTCGACCGGGCCCTGCCCGACTGGCGCGCCCTTTCTGAACCCAGACAGGCCGTGCTCCTCAACATGGCCGTGAACCTTGGCGTGCGCGGCCTGCTCGGCTTCAGAAAAGCCGTTGCCGCCATCCGTGCGGGAGACTTCGAAACAGCGTCCCGCGAAATGCTCAATTCCAAATGGAGCCGCGACGTGAAAGGCCGCGCCCTCGAACTCGCTGAACAGATGCGCTCCGGCCTCTGGCAATATCCGGAAAAGTAAAGGCAGGAAAGGCAGTGCGGGGGAAATAATTCCCCCCGCGCCCCCCTGTTTCGCCTTGCGGCTTCGCCGCGCGGCGGGCTTTGGCGGCAGGCAGAGCGCGTATCTTCGAAAAAGGCGGGCAGGGCAAGAGGGGGTGACGCTGGAGCGGGAGGCTCGGCAGGCCCTTTTCGGGCTGCAAACTCAGTGCAGGCGTGCGCGGCTGCGCCCGCCTGCGGTTGCCGACCGATGTTTCCGCGTTGCGGCAACATCGGTGAGATTGGAAGGGATTTCCAGATGTTAGGGGAGAGCGTTCGACCGAAGCTCTGGAAAACTTTCGTTGGCAAAGGCCGATTGTTTCAACGCTCCGGGAAAAGCCGGATTGCAGAAAACGGCCACTTCTCAACGTTCAAAAAAGCGTGAGGGGTTTTCTTTCCGGAGTTTCAACGCTCCGGGGCAGTTCCTTCAACCGTCTCTCAACGCTCTGGGGAACGCGGGCGACATCAGGAGCCCGCGCCGGTGGTCATGAGCAGGCGGAATTCACTTCCGCCGTTATGCGAAATGACCGCCGTGCAAGTCCCGCCCACTGTACAGTGTGTCTGGAGCAGACGGGCGGCTGTGGTACTCCTGATTTCTGCAATGTCAGAAATAATTCCCCCCGCGCCCCCCTGTTTCGCCTTGCGGCTTCGCCGCAGCGGCGGGCGTCGTGCGGATGCCCGGAGTCGGTCTTCGAAAAAGGCGGGAGGGCAGAGGGAATGACGCCGGAGCCGGAAGGCGAAACAGGCGCGTTTCGGGCTGCAAAGTCAGTGCAGGCGTGCGCCCTGCGCCCGCCTGCGGTTGCCGACCGATGTTTCCGCGTCGCGTCAACATCGGTGAGCCTGGAAGGATTTCCCAGATGTTTACGGCAGAGTGTTTGACCGATGCTCTGGGAACCTTTCCTTGGCAAAGGCCGGTCGTTTTAAGGGGGCGCACAAAGCCGGGGGGCAGAAAACGGCCGCTTCTCAACGTTCAAAAAAGCGTGAGTTTTTTTCTTTCCGCAGTCTCAACGCTCCGGGTGCTTCCCTTCAACCATTTTTCAACGCTCGGGGGCCCCGGACGACATCAGGAGTCCGGCCGACGACCGCAGGCAGGCGGAATTCACTTCCGCCGTAAGTGCAGCGGGCGTCGTGCAAGTTTTGCAGCCAGTACAGCGTGTCTGGAGCAGACGGGCGGCTGAGTTGCTCCGGCGTCGGAAGGCAAACGGGCGCATCTGAACAAACGGGCCTCGGCAAGTATCGTGAGCGTGAATGTCAAACTGTTTGAGGTGATTTCATGGAAGAAACCGTTATTGCATTCGTGCTTTCCACGCTTCAGGAGCTGTCGGCGCAGTATCCCGACGCGGCATGGATTTCCGTTGTTCTCGGCGTGATTTTTTCCGTGTGCGGCGTGGCGGCCGTAGTGACCATGTGGTTGCCCGTTCCTTCGCAGACCACGGGAGCCTACGCCGTGCTTTACCGCTGGCTGCACGCCCTTGCCGGGCACTTTGCGCAGAACCGCGGCGCGCAGGCCGACGGCGGCGCCCCCGAAGTGAAGCAGGCCGTACGCGCCGCTACGGGGAAATGATGTGGACGCATGGACGGCCCTTCTTGCCGCGCTTCTTCAGGCGGGGCTGCGGCTTCTGGAAAAAATGGATGCGGCCCGTGCTGCCGATTTTCGCCGTCGCGTGGCTGCTGACGGCGCAGGGGTGCTCCTCTCTCAGCTCAACCCGGCCGCTTCCGACACTGCCCGTGCTCACGAGCCTTCAAAGAATGGAACTGAATAAAACTCCCGGCCTCTGGATGAGCAGCGATGACGCCGGACGCCTCTCCCTTTGGATATTTCAAATAACCGGAGAGCGCGGTTCATGGAACACCGGGGCAGAAAAAACTGCGGAGTGACCGCCCCCCGATGCTTTCAGCTTCTTATCAACGCTCCGGGTGTTTCCCTTCAACCATTTCTCAACGCTCTGGGGCCCCGGGCGACGTCAGGAGTCCGGCCGACGGCCGCAAGCAGGCGGAATTCACTTCCGGCGTTAAACGCAGCGGGCGTCGTGCAAGCCCCGCGCACTGTACAGCGTGTCTTGCGCAAACGGGCGGCTGAGGTACTCCGGCGTCGGAAAATGTAAAGGCAGGAAAGGCAGTGCGGGGGAAATAATTCCCCCCGCGCCCCCCTGTTTCGCCTTGCGGCTTCGCCGCAGCGGCGGGCGTCGTGCGGAAAGCTGGAGTCGGTCTTCGAAAAAGGCGGGAGGGCAGAGGGGTAACGCCGGAGCCGGAAGGCTCGGCAGGCTCTTTTCGGGCTGCAAGCTCAGTGCAGGCGTGCGCCCTGCGCCCGCCTGCGGTTGCCGACCGATGTTTCCGCGTTGCGTCAACATCGGTGAGCCTGGAAGGATTTTCCAGATGTTTACGGCAGAGTGTTTGACCGATGCTCTGGGAACCTTTCCTTGGCAAAGGCCGGTCGTTTCAAGGGGGCGGAAAATGTCGTAAATGAGGATGAAGCTATGGAGCTGACGAACAAACAGAAACGCTTTGTGGAAGAGTATCTTGTCGATATGAACGGAGCCGCGGCGGCTCGGCGTGCGGGGTATTCGGAGAAGAGTGCGACGCGGCTTCTGCGCAGGCCCGGGGTGCGCGCGGCGCTGGAGGCGGCGCGTTCGGAGCAGTCCGCGCGCGTGGGCGTGGAGGCCGACTATGTGGTGAACGCTCTTGTGGAGATAGTGGAGCGCTGCATGCAGAGGGAACCGGTAAGAACGGCGCGCGGAGAGCAGGCCACGGATGAAGAAGGGCGGGGCGTGTGGCGTTTTGACGCGAAGAGCGCGAACAGGGCGCTGGAACTTCTGGGACGGCACCTCGGAATGTTCACGGACAAAGTGGAGACCGACGTGAACGAGAACGTGAAGGTGGTGCTTTTCGGGGGCGATTGACGGAATGTCGGGCCGTCGTGCACCGGGCACGACGGAGCCGCAGACGGCAGAATCGGCATGGTTCCGCCGCAGACCGGAAGGCCGGGAGTCGGCGTTCTCCCGGCGGAAGAGGCGTCGTGCGATGTTATTCCTTGGGCGCGCACAGAGCCGCTTCGGAGAGCTGCTGAACGCGCTTGGCCAGAGCTCTGCCCCAGGGACGGGAAATGCAGTGGTTGCAGAATTTGAGACAAAGGCTGTTCCATGCCTTTTCCGCGCTTTCCCTGTCGGATCCCTGCGGGCCGCTCATGCCGCAGTTGCGGCAGCCCACGGAATAGAATTTTCCAAGAACGTCAATGATGCCGAGATCCTCCGAAGAGCAATAGGGGCAGGCGTGTCTTGTCATGGCTTCTCCTTGAAGTGGTTGGTGCAATGTTTTTCATAGCAGGCCGGAACTCTTTTGGCGAGTGTAAAAAAAATCACTATCGTCGCCGTGGAACCGGAGACTGCATTCTGTTTTCGACGCGCTTTTCCGACTCGTTTTTTCCGGGTCGGAAGGGCGCGTTTCGGCGTTTGTGCCGCGGCCTTGCGGGGGGGGAGGCGAAAGAGCCGTTGGGGGCCTTGCCGTTTCGGAAGGCGTCGGCGCAGGGTTCGGCGCAGGGTTCGGCGCGTTGTTGCGCAAAGGCTCCCGCACCACGGGCGCGTGCCGGAGGCACAGGGAAGCGGCGGTCGGTCGGACTCAGGCACGACGGCCCGGTCGGCCGCCGCTTCCGGTCGGAGTCAGGAGCGGCCAAGAAGGCGCGTCCCCGGGGAAGCCGACTGCTGCGGAGGCGTTTTTTGCTGACCTCGGAGCCTTGCCCGAAACGCATGGTTTCGTTCGGAGAGAGCCGGAAGAAGAGAAGGCCTGAAGGGGCGGGCGAGGAGTCGGACGCAGACAAAGACGAACCGGAAGGAACGGCCGGGAACGCCGGGATTTCGTCATCCCCGGACGGGCCGGGCCTGAACGCGGAAGGAGGAATGAGCGCGAAACCGAAGGCCCGGCCCTGCAGGGGGTCTTACTTGTGCGTATGGGCGCATGATACGTCCGGAACGCTCAGGATGCAATCGTTCCCCGGAATTTTTCCCTGAAAAGGGGGTTCTTTTTCCGATTTTTTCGTTTTGAGGCGGGAAAAGGGCTTTTTTTATCGGCGTTCGGCGGGCCCTGCGGCGCCGGTAGGGACGGAACCGGCCGGGGAGGCTCGGCGCAGGCCGAGGCGGGGACGGCGCAGGCCGAGGGGGGGGAAAAACGGCGCGGGCCGGAGAGTTGCGGAACGGGTCGGGGAGGCTCGGCGCGTGCGCCGGACGGGGCCGGAAAAGGCGTTCCGGCGGCGGAATGCTGTTCTTGCGCTGCGGAAGAGCCGCCGCGGCAGACTTGCCCCGCGCCTCCTGCCCGCGGCGCGTGCGCTTCGTGAGGGGCGGATTCGTACGGCATGATTATCATTGTATTATCATGCGAAGTGTTCTGTATCTGAGAGGCGGGCGCGGCTCCGTTTTCCGTTTTTCCGCGTTTTTTTGTCGCTTTTGCCGGGGTAAAACGCATTTTTGCCCGGCGTGACGGGCGAAAGGAGGCGAAAACGGGAAAGCGGAGCGGAAAAAGGCGTCGAACGCGGTTTCGTTGCGTGCTTTTCCAGGGACCGGATTGTTCCGGGCGTCCGGAAGGGCCTCCGGCTTCCGCCCCGGGGACGCTTCCGGACGCGTACCACCGAAGTTGCGGCGCAGGGTTTGCGCCGGGCGCGGCGGACGGGGGCGCGGACGCAGAATCGACAGAACGCAGGAGCATTGCGGCAACATGAAGATTTTTTTCAGGGAAAGAACGACCGTGGGCGTCACGCGGGTGAAGCGGTATCTGCTGTTCGGACACGTCGTGCTTTGCAGGGAGAAGTCGCCGGACAGGTACAAGGTGAAGCTGCTGGGCCTCAACGTGTTCATGCGCACGCACGGCGGGCGGAAGAAGACGTACTATCTGTTCGGACTGCGGCTTTGGAGAAGAAGAACCGGTCCGGCTCTTCCGAGCGTGGCGGCTCTTGCCGCGGCGCCGGCCCGGGCGGGCGGAGTCACCTTCCGGGTGGAATCCGATCCGCTCGTGTCCATCATCATTCCCGTGTACAATCAGGTGGAATACACGAAAAAGTGCCTGACCAGCGTTTTCGAGCACGGCAATGACGTGTCCTATGAGGTCATCATTGCCGACGACGCCTCCACCGACGGCACGAAGAATCTTGCCTCCTATGCCCGCAATGCCGTCATCGTGCGCGGCAGCGAGAACGTGGGCTACATACGCAACTGCAATTCCGCGGCCCGTCGCGCGCGGGGAAAGTATTTGTATTTTCTCAACAACGACGTGGTGGTGAGGGAAGGCTGGCTTTCCGCCCTGGTGGAAACCTTTGAGCGGCACAAGGATGCGGGCGTGGTGGGTTCGCGCGTGGTTCGCCCCGACGGCACGCTTCAGGAATGCGGCGTGTACGTCTTTGCCGACGGCTTCAGAACGTGCATTGTTGCCGATCCCTGCCTCGACATGAATTCCTACTTCAAGAAGGCCGACTACGTTTCCGGCTGTTCGCTCATGACGCCCGCCCGGCTTTTCAGGGACATAGGCGGCTTTGACGAGCGTTTCAGTCCGGCCTACTGCGACGATCCGGATTACTGTCTTGAAGCCGCCCGTCGGGGATTTTGCGTGTACGTGCAGCCGAGGTCGGAAATCATTCATTTCGGCAGTCAGTCCTACGAGGGCAGAAGCGAGGCTCTTCAGGAACGCAACAACAGAATGCTGCGGGAAAAGTGGCCCGTATTCTTTGCTTCCAGAACCACCTACGCTCCGGAAAAGATGCCTTTTTCCGGAAAAACGCGGCCGCCGACCATGCTGGTCATGGACGAAGGATATCCCGAATACGACAGGCACGCCGGGGGCAGGAGCGTGTTTCAGTTCATAAAAACCTTTGTGTCCATGGGGTTGTGCGTCAAGTTCTGCGCGCTGTTTGCCTCGGGGCCGGAGGAACCGTATCACGCAGAGCTGTGCGACATGGGCGTGGAGGTGCTCGGCCGCGAAGAGGCGGAACGGATGCTGGATAGGGGAGCTTTTCTCGACTACGTGCTTTTTTCCCGTCCCGGGGTCATACGTCATTTCATGACGAGGCCGCTCATGGCGCGCGGCGTAGGGGTGTTCTATTACGGACACGACGCGCATTTTCTGCGCATGGAGCGGGAAAGGCTTCTTTCGGGCAGGCCCGAGAAGGCCGACGTGGAAGCCATGAAAAGGCTGGAAACGGCCATTGTGTCGTCGGTTGCCGTGGCCTGGTATCCTTCGGAAGAGGAGGCGGCGCTGTTTCGATCTCTTGCGCCGGGGGCCGAGGTGCGCGCGCTCACGCCCTACATGTACGACGTGTCTTCCATGCCGGAGCATGAAAGTTTTGAGCACAGCGAGGGTCTTGTTTTCGTGGGCAGTTCACACGGGCCCAATCTCGACGGACTGCTCTGGTTCGTGCGGGAGGTTCTGCCGCTCATAAGGGAGCGCGTGCCAGGCGTGACGCTTCATGTGGCAGGCTCCGGCGACTTTGAAAAGGAAAGGGAACTTGTTTCGCCGGCCGTGCGGCTGGAAGGCAGGCTGGATGAAAAAAGTCTGGCCGGTCTTTACGGCCGCGTGAAGGTCTGCGTGGCGCCGCTGCGTTTCGGCGCGGGCGTGAAGGGCAAGGTTGTGGAGTCGCTTTATTACGGCGTGCCGGTGGTCACCACGGCTGCGGGCGCGGAGGGGCTGGCGGCAACGCCGCTCGTGACCGTGAGCGACGACGCGCGCGCCATGGCCGACGCCGTGGTCGGGCTGTGTCTCGACGAGGAACGCTGGAACGGTCTGCGCACCCTGTATGCTCCCTATCTGGAGGAGCACTTTTCGGAAAGGAAGGCGGAAGAGGAGCTTCGCCGTTTCATTTCCGTCGCGCCTCGTTCCAACGAAATGCCGGAGTATTGACGTTCGGCGCGGGGGTGGGGGCAGTTTTTTTTCCGGCGGCGGCGCCGGGCGGGGAGCGTTGCGGGCGCGTTGTTTTTCGAAGTTGTTGTTCGAGGCATGTTTCCGTTCTTGTGCGGAGGCGCGGAATCCGGCCCTTTGAGCCGCAAGGAGGGCCGCGCAGGAAAAGCGGCAGGAAAATCATGATTGTTCGATCCAGGGCGCCCCTCAGGCTGGGGCTTGCGGGCGGAGGCACCGACGTTTCCCCCTACTGCGACGAGTTCGGCGGATGCGTGCTCAACGTGACCATAGATCGTTACGCCTACTGCACCATTGAGCCGACTCTTGACGGCCGCGTGGAGTTCGTGGCCTGCGACAGAAAGGAGCATTTTTCCTCACCGAGCGTGCCGGAGCTCGACGTGTCCGGGCCGCTGCCTCTGCACAGGGGGCTGTACAACAGGATCATGAGGGATTTTTGCCGGGGCAGAAAGCTTTCCTTCCGCATGACCACCTATTCCGACGCGCCTGCGGGCAGCGGTCTCGGGTCATCTTCCACCATGATGGTGGCCATGCTGCGCGCCTATGTGGAGTGGCTGCGCCTGCCTCTCGACGAGTACGAGCTGGCCGATCTAGCCTGCCGCGTGGAGCGCGGCGATCTGCGCCTTGCCGGGGGAATGCAGGATCAGTATGCGGCCACCTTCGGCGGACTCAACTTCATGGAATTCGGCGGAGCTTCGCGCGTGGTGGTCAATCCGCTGCGCGTGCGCCGCTGGATACGCAACGAGCTGGAAAACAGTCTTGTGCTCTATTACACCGGCACCTCGCGCGATTCCGCCGCCATCATAGGGGAGCAGATTCGAAACGCCGGAGCCAGGGACGCGCGCACGCTCGAAGGCATGCACGAGCTCAAGCGTTCCGCCCGGGAAATGAAGCGTGCCGTGCTTCAGGGCGACTTCAGGGGCGTGACCGACTGCCTCAATGCCGGATGGGAGGCCAAAAAGAAGACGTCCGGCGTGGTGTCGAATCCTGCGCTGGAAGCGGTTCGCGCGCTTGTCATGCGACACGGGGGGCGGGCGGCCAAAATAAGCGGAGCGGGCGGCGGCGGATTCATGATGGTGCTCTGTGACCCGAAGGATCGCTGCGAACTTGTGGATTGTCTGCGCCGAACGGAAGGCTCGGTCATGCTGACGAGCTTTACCGAAAAGGGGGCGCAGGCCTGGACGCTTTATCATTGAAAGGGGCGCGCGGCGGAAGGGCGTTTTTGGGGAGCGGCGGAGCGGGGCGTGCCGCGGGATTCGTTCCGGACGGGGAGGAGAGGGAAAAGGTCTGGGAAGAAGCCTGCGGAAGGGGCTGTCGGCCCGCATGGCCGTTGCGGCCGTGGAATTTGGAGCGCGCGTGCGAAAAATTCGGGAGAGGGGTCTGCCGGAGAGACACGCGCCTTGTCTGCTGACGGAAGCGTTTCGGAGAGGAGGAGAGATGGAGGCCGTTGTTCTTGCCGGGGGGCTGGGCACCAGATTGCGCAGCGTGGTGTCGGACGTGCCCAAGCCCATGGCTCCCGTGGGGGGGCGTCCTTTTCTGCGCTTCGTGCTCGACAATCTTGCGGCCCGGGGCGTGGATCGCGTGGTGCTGGCCGTGGGATACATGCGCGGGCGGATCATGGACTATTTCGGGGATTTCTACCGCGGGGCGCGGCTGGTGTATTCCGTGGAGGAGGAGCCGCTTCTCACCGGAGGGGCGGTAAGGAAGGCTCTTGAGCTGTGCCGCGACGAAGCGGTTTTCGTGGTGAACGGCGACACGCTTCTCGATGCGGATTTCGAGGCCATGGAAAGGCTGCGGGCAGAGCGCGGAGCTTCGCTCGTCATGGCGGTCCGGCGCGTGGGCGATGCCGGGCGATTCGGCACGGTTTGCGTGAACGAGCAGGGCCGCATTGAGTCCTTTGCGGAAAAGGGGGCGCGTCGGGAGGGGCTTGTCAACGGCGGCATATGCCTCATGAACCGCCGCTGGCTTTCCGACATGCCTGAGGGGGCGTTTTCGCTGGAGCGGGACGTGTTTGAGCCGCGCGTGAAGCGGGCAGACATGTACGCTCTGGAATGCCGCGGTCTGTTCATGGACATGGGCGTGCCCGAAGACTACGCGCGGGCCTGCCGGGAACTGTCGCAGGAGAGCTTTTCGCGCAGGGCCGTGTTTTTCGACAGAGACGGCACCATCAACGTGGACGTCGGCCACGCCTTCCGTCCCGAACAGCTGCGCTTTGTCGAGGGAATGCCCGAATTTCTGGCCCGCTGGAACGAGTGGGGCTACCGCGTCATTGTGGCGACCAATCAGTCGGGCATAGCGAGGGGGCTTTATTCCGAAGACGACATGCGCGCGCTGCACCGCGAAATGAACCGGCGGCTGAAGGCCTTCGGCGCCCATGTGGATGCGTTCTATCACTGTCCGCATCATCCGGATTTCACCGGACCGTGCGTCTGTCGGAAGCCGGCTCCCGGCATGCTGAAAAAGGCTCTTGCCGATTTTGAGCTTGATCCGGCCGAATGTCTTCTGTTCGGAGATTCGTCGGAGGACATGGCGGCTGCTGCGGCCTGCGGCATCATGGGGGTGCGCGTGCCGTCCGCGCGCGCCTGATGCGGCGGGAAATGCTGGACATGGCGGAGAGGGGCGGTTCATGCCGTCCGCGCGCTGATGCGGCTTCCCATGCCTGCGCTCAGTGTGAGAAAGGGCGAGACGGCCGCGCGTCCGGACACGGAGGAGGCAGGTCGGCAGAAGCGGTACGGGGAGCAG
Source organism: uncultured Mailhella sp. (assembly GCA_944322635.1). Taxonomy (GTDB): domain Bacteria; phylum Desulfobacterota; class Desulfovibrionia; order Desulfovibrionales; family Desulfovibrionaceae; genus Mailhella. The sequence goes on along the minus strand of CALUPL010000056.1, from coordinate 3,002 downwards.
GCGCGCTCCGGGTGCGGAAGGCGTGAGCGCACGTCTGAGCCGCGTTCGAAAGAGAGGGGGCGCGGCGCAGGCTTTTTCGGAAGGGCGCGCCGCAAAAGAGGGGTTCTTCTTCGGCAGAGGCGCGCGCCCTCAGGAATCCGGGGCGGCGAGGCGTTGTCGTGCCGGGGAATCTGCCGGAGCGTCGCGTTTTTTCATGCGGCGGCAGTATCGGCCCGTTTTCGGAGCCGGAGGCCCTTTTTTAAAGATGTTTTTTCAAACGCAGGGCGGATGTTTCGTCAAGAGAGGTGGCGTATGCCGAGAGTTTCCGTTCTCATGCCCGTTTACAATACCCGTCCCGATCATCTGCGCGAGGCCGTGAGCAGCATTCTTGCCCAGACGTTCACGGATTTCGAGCTGATTGTGCTCAACGACGGCTCCGATGAGCCGGGTTTGGAAGAGGTGGTGCGTTCTTTCGGGGACGTGCGCGTCATCTACGCCGAAAACGAGCGCAATCTGGGCATTTCCCGTTCGCGCAACCGGCTCATGGACATGGCGGGGGGCGAGTATTTCGCCGTCATGGATCATGACGACGTTTCCCTTCCCGAACGTCTGGAAAAACAGGTGGCCTTTCTGGATTCCCACCCGGAGGTGGGCGTGCTCGGATGTCAGTTTTCCACCATGGGGCGTTCCGGCGTGTCTTCGCTGCCGCTTGACGATGTCGCCATCAAGCAGTCGCTCATGATTCACTGCGGCGACATGTGCCATCCCGCCACCATGCTGCGCCGTTCCGTGCTGGAGCGGCACGGCATACGCTATGAGGAAATGTTCAGTCCTGCCGAAGATCACGCGCTGTTCTGCCGTCTGGTTCCCTTTACCGGCTTTGCCGCGCTGCCGGAACGGCTCTTTCTCTATCGTTCCTGGAGCGGCAACACCTCGCACAGACGCGCCGCGCGCATGGAGGCCGCCAAGGAGGGCGTGCTGAGCTTCGCCCGCAGGGAAAATCCGGAAATCTGGGCCATGGCCCGCGCCCGCCTGCTGGATATCCGCCGTTATCGGCTTCTGGGCCTGCCCGTGCTCACAAGAACGCGAACCTGCAGGGAAACGCGCTGGCTGCTTTTCAACGTTCTGCCCGTGTGGGTGGGCAGAACCAGCCTTCCCCGCATGAAGGGCCGAAAATGAACCTGCCGACGGCGGCGTTTTCGTGCGGTGAATGGAGTTTCCCGCGGCCGATGAGGCTTTCCGCGGGCGAGGCAGAGCTGTCCCCGAGGGCGGGGCGGCTTTCCGCGGGCGGCAGAGCTGTCCCCGAGGGCGAGGCGGCTTTCCCCGGTCTGCGGCGGAAGGAACATTCCCCGCCGCGCGTTTTCCGACCGCAGAACGATGCCGCCGTCAGCTCTTTCCTTCGGCGTAGCCCTTGTGATAGCCGGATTTCGTGTCGCTGATGGCGTTCTCCACGCCCGCCTTGGCGCGTCCGGCCGTTTCCCCTATCCACGAGCACCCGGCCGAAAAAGCCAGAACGACCAGTACGGCCACGGTAAGAAAGCGTCGCATGCGTTGTCCCGCCTTTGTTGCAGATTCTTCGGCGCGTCCGGCGCCGTTTTTCGCGTCCCCTTTCAAAAGAGAGACGCCGCGCCTTCCCTGCGCTGTTTTCAAACGGAAAGGAAATCTTCCCGCCCGCTTCCGGCAGGGGCAGCAGCTCCGAACTCCCGGCCCGGTTACATTAAACGCATACTTCGGCACGGTCAAGAAGGAGAGAAACGCGAAGAAAAAAGCCGGTTTCCCCCTCCAGCCGCAGGCATCTCCGGCGCCCCGTTCCCTTCTCCCGGCGTCCCGTTCTGGAAAACAGGCGCGAATTGTTGACTTAAGCCGTACTGTTCTCTATCCAGAAGATATACCTTTTCCGGCGGGCATGCCCGTCCTGTTTCTGAAAGGAGATTTCCCATGAAGAAGTTTTGTCTTGCCGCCGTTCTCGCGCTGCTTCTCGCGCTGCCCTGCGCCGCGCAGGCAGGAGACACGGGCTTCTATGTTGCTCCCAAGTTCGTGGCCGGATTCCAGAATACCGACTGGAAGGTGTCCACGCCTGCCGGCTCCGGCGGCAGCGACAGCACCCGCGGCATTGCCGGATTTTCCATTGCCGGCGGCTACGATTTCAGCGTGCTCCAGGGCCTGCCCCTGCGCGCGGAACTCGAATACGGCTACAACAGCCGCGTGGATAAAAGCGTGCCCTACGGCGACGCCGAATCCCGCGTGCAGACCCTCATGGTCAACGGCTACTGGGATATCACCAATATCATGGACTTCACCCCCTACGTCGGCGCGGGCATAGGCCTCGCCTTCGCCAATACCCGCGGCAATGCCGACGTGGCAGGCTTCCACTACGGTACCTCCGATACCGACGTGAAACTCGCCGGACAGGTCGGCCTGGGCTGCTCCTACTTCTTTACCCCCAATATCTCCGCCGACCTCGGCTACCGCTACCTCTTCACCGGCGACAGCGAATCCGGCTACAACGGCTACAGCCTCCGCGCCGAATCCCTCAGCATGCACCAGTTCTCCCTGGGCCTGCGCGTCTCCTTCTGATTGCCGCATAATCTTTTCTCTTGGGAGAAGGTTCGCTCTTCTCCCTTTTTTTGTTAAAGGCAGATGCGGGGGAAATAATTCCCCCCGCGCCCCCCTGTTTCGCCTTGCGGCTTCGCCGCAGCGGCGGGCTGTGGCGGCAGGCAGAGCGCGCATCTTCGAAAAAGGCGGGAGGGCAGAGGGAGTGACGCCGGAGCCGGAAGGCTCGGCAGGCTCTTTTCGGGCTGCGCAGTCAGTGCAGGCGTGCGCCCTGCGCCCGCCTGCGGTTGCCGACCGATGTTTCCGCGTTGCGGCAACATCGGTGAGCCTGGAAGGATTTCCAAGATTTTTAAGGCAGAGCGTTTGACCGATGCTCTGGGAACCTTTTGTCGGCAAAGGCCGTTCGTTTCAACGCTCCGGGAAAAAGCCGGGTTGCAGAAAACGGCCGTTTCTCAACGCGCAAAAAAGCG
>CALUPL010000055.1 GCA_944322635.1 uncultured Mailhella sp. | reverse complement strand
AAAGTAGCGTTTGATACGAGCAATCTGTTCATGAGAAAGATAAAAAAGTTCCTTCATGGCATCCTCCCTATGCCGACAATAAGAACTTTTTACCCTTTTGGCAATTAATGAGTCCTGAGCCTAGAGGGTTCTTTCCAGTTCGTAGCTGGGCTGACGGCCGCGGCCTTTGATGGAGAGCCTGTAGCTCTTGCCCTTTCTGCTGACTTCCAGAGTGCAGAACTGATTGTCCTTGTGCACGTCGCGGCCCTTTTCGGAGCTGGTGACGTCCCAGGTGCGGTAGTCGTTCACGCCCACGTTGCCGTTGAGCACCACATAGTGGATGCCCTTTATGTTGGAGTAGCCGCCCTGATGATCATGGCCGGAAATGACGGCGAGCACCTTGCCGCTTTCTTCCAGAACGGCGCGTACGGCGGAGGCGTTCTTGATGTTGTGATCCTGGGTGTCCACGCGGTCGAGAGTCTGATGACTGAACACGATTACGGGCTTGCCGGTCTTTTTGAGATCTTCCTTCAGCCATTCCATTTCCTGAGGCGGAATGATGGTGTCCACCCAGGTCCAGAAGGTGTCTTCGGGCGTGTTCATGTCGTAGGGGCGGAACTTGCCGGGCGTGTAGTCGGCGTCGAGCACGATGCAGTGTACGTCGCCGGCATCGTAGGAGTAGTAGGTTCTGCCCTTTTCAATGCCGGTGTTTGTCACGCCGGAAAGGAATTCGTCGCGCTTGAGATTGTCGAAATCATGGTTGCCGAGCACATGGTAGGCGGGTATGCCGAGAGAGGTGTACAGCGTTTCAATTTCCCGGAGATTGGCAGCGGGATCGGTGCCCTTGGCCAGGGTGTCCACAAAGTCGCCGAGTTCTATGATGAAGGCGGGCTTTTCCTTCTTCATGGCGTCGATGAACACCTTCATTTTGTCCATGGAAGCCGAGTAGATGCGGGTGGCGCTGTCGGGCTGGGTGGTTCTGTGCATGTCGGTGATGATGCCGGCCTTGAGTATGCGCTTTTCTTCCTTGGCTTCGGCAGAGACGGCGTTTGTCAGTATGCCGGCGGCGGCACAGGCCGTGGCGGCCATGCCCATCTTCAGAATGTCGCGGCGGGCAATGCTCTTTGCCATGATAGTTCCTCCATGATTGACGTTGTCGTCTGTATGATGAAATTTTTGTTTTAAATTTTTGTAGAAGGCGACCTTCAGGAGGCTCTGCTTTTGTCTTCCGGAGTCGGAACTCTTTTCCGGCGCAGTCGGAAGCCATTGATGCAGGAATGGTAGACTACATGGATTCTTCCGTCCTGAAGGACCTTGCCCTCACGCGTATAGTGATGCTTAAAAATCATGACGTCATTGTGTCGGCCGTGTGGAGATATGGTAACGTTTGCTTTTTCGGATTTTGAAGAAGGGAGGACGTCGGACGGCTGAGAAGACGGCGAAAGAGCCGATCGGCAGTTCATCGGACGGTACCGGACGGCGGAGAGAGACGCGTGTGAGAAACACGAAGAGGCCCTCGAAACGACGTGTCTCCGTCGTATGCCTTCTTATGCGGCGGACGGCAGCAGGATTGAGGGCTGTTCAGGAGAAATGCCTCTGAGGAAAGGCGGATGTCGCAGCGGCTACTTCAGGTCGTACTGATACTTTACGGGAAGAGAGACGTGCATGGGATCCGTGCCGAGAATGGCCGGACGGCGGACGACGCCGCTTGCGGCGTGAACCGCGCGCAGGGCGGAGGCGTCGAGCTCCGGTCTGCCGGAGGACGTGACTATGCGCACGTCGTGAAAGGTTCCGTCTTTTGTAATGGTGAAGGCGGCAAGAGCCACGCCTATGAGCGACGTGTCGCCGGCATCGAGTCTTCGCGCATGAATGGCATCGTCCACCTCGTCAAGGTAGCGCAGGTAGGCGCGCCTTTTCTGATTCAGTCTTTCCGCTTCTTCCCTGTCGCTTTCCGAAGAGGCCTGAAGGCCCGTGCCGGGTCTCGTGCCGCTGCGTGAGAGCGTGGATTCGCTGTCCATGGCCAGTACGGCACGGAAGACAGGCGCGTCCTCACCGGGAGAGGCGTGAATGAGCGTAAGCGAAAAGTGCAGAAAGAGCGACAGCGCAATGCCTGTCCACAGTCGTTCGCCGTCCGTCATGGGTCACTTGTCTCCCGGGCGCGAGGTGGCCACCATGAGTTTTTCGCCGCCTATCATGCGAACTTCATCCACCACGAAAATCAGCGCTTCCACCGGGGCCTTCGGGCTGGCCTTGAGCACGAGCTGTCCCGGTTCCCTGCGGAAGCCTCGTACGATGTCCTGAAGCCTGTAGCGCAGAAATTCCCGTTCTACGGGAATGCCGTCGCAGAAGAACGATCCGTCTTCCTCAAGCCGTACTTCCACGACCTTGCCGGAAAGAGCCCGGCTGGAATGAGCGGGAGGCAGGTCTATGTCCAGTCCCCGCACGGCAAAGGCCGAGGCGACGATGAAGAAGATGAGAAGAATGAATATCACGTCCATGACGGGAGTGAGGTCTATTTCGGCTTCGGGTCTTTTTTTCGGGCGCAGGCAGATCATTGCGCATCTCCGTCCGCAGCGAGAACGGCGTTTGCCGCTTCCGACAGGGCCGATGCCGCGGCATCGGTGCGCGTCTGGAAACAGTGCAGAAAAAACAGCGCGGGAACGGCAATGAAAAGACCGGCCGCCGTGGTAATGAGGGCCTGCCAAATGCCGCCCGCCAGTTGATTCATGTTTACGCCTGCCTGAGCGTCGGCAATTTCTGAAAAGGTTTCCATCATGCCGAGAACAGTGCCCAGAAGCCCCATGAGCGGCGCCAGTCTGGCCAGTATGGAAAGCATGGAAAGCCTTGCCTCCAGTTTTCTTACCACGGCGTCACCTTCGATGCGCAGCGCGGCTTCTTTTCCCGGTCCGTCGGAGTCAAGCAGGTCGGCGAACGTACGCAGGGCATCCGTTTTTTTCATCTCGTCAAGAAGGGGGACCTTGTCGCCCTGCACGGCCTGCTCCAGAAGAGCCGTCATGCTTCGCGGGGGAAAGCGGAAGGAGGAGAAGAGCAGAAGGCGTTCAATGATGATGGCCGTCACCGTAATGGAAATAAGCGTCAGCGGCCACATCATCCAGCCGCCCATGAGCAACAGATTCATGAACTTCTCCCTCCGCTTGTGTCGTGTTCCTGCGGCATAGTGGCAGAACTGCCTTTCGTAGGAACGTTCGGGGCCGGTACTGCGTCATACCGCAAGCGCCGTACCGATGAGTACGAGATCAAGAGGCTTTTCGTTCGGAGCCGGCGTTATTTCCAGTTGTCCGGCAGCGTACTGAACGATGCATACGCCTTCCCCTTCGACGGGTATGATGCCCTTGGCCCGGCACAGGCCCGGCCCGGCGCTTCGCAGAATTTCTTCAAGGTCCGTCACGGAAACCGGCCCGTCGAACTCCAGGGCTCTGGCTTCGTAGCCCTCATCGGCGTGGGTGACGGCGTGCGTTCCCATGGGCATGAGTCTCGGCGTATGGGAGGGCAGGCGCGTTTTTCCATGGGCATCTATCCAGGCATCAAGCTCGGCAAAGGGAATGGCGCCGTAGTGCGCTGGCAGTAGGAGAGCCCCGGCATTGAGTGCCCGCAGACGCTCCGTGAGCTGTGTCAGAGCATGGGAAGACACCATGTCGCTCTTGTTGAGAATGATGACGTCCGCCTTCTGAAGCTGTGCGCGACGTATGCCGGACTCTTCGGGATGTTCATTGACGCGTCTTTTTCCGCACAGATCGAGTGCGTCGGCTACGGTAATGACCAGGCCCGGCACCACAAGGTCGCGCAGGCCCTGCAGGGCCTCCATGATGTTGTCGGGATTGGCCAGTCCCGTGGTTTCGAGCACGAACTGCTCGGCAGGCATGGCCGCAATGATGCGTTCAAGTCCGGGTCTGAGACTGTCGGCCAGGGAACAGCACACGCAACCTTCGTCCAGAGCTTCCACGAGCGTGTCGCCCTTCATGAGAGTGGCATCGAGCTCCACCTTGCCGAATTCGTTCTGAATGACGCCGGTGTAGCGTTCCCGACCGTGAAGAAAGTCCAGCCAGCGGCGCAGAAACGTGGTCTTTCCTGCGCCGAGAAAACCCGTAAGCACGTGCAGTACGGGTTTGTCGCCTTTTTCGAGTTCCTCCGGTCTGTGTCTTGCGGGAATGTTGGGAATGCCATGAAGATTCTCGCCTTCCATGGCGAGGGAAGGCCCGAAGGACGCCGTGATGCTGAGCAGAATTTCTTTTTCATTCCCGCAGTCTTCCAGCGTGCCGTCGGCATGGAAGACGCGGCGGGGAATGCTGGTCATGCCGCGGAAAACGAGGGCTTTTTCACCGGTCTGCTGCTCGGCCGTTGCGGCGAGCGTGGCAAAGAGCCGTAGCAGCAGGCGGAAGGCGGGAACGTCGCATTCCGGTTTGCCCGGAGCCACCAGCCATCCGTCTTCGGCCTCTATTCCGTCGGCGGCAAGAACGCGGTGCCTTGCCGGGGCTTTCAGCGTAAGAGCCAGAGCGTTGCCGGCAAACGAGACGTCGATGCGGAGCTCTCCGAGCAGGAAGGGCAGAAGTTCCCTTTCACAGCCGGAAAATTCCCGAATGGCGTTTTCGTAGTGCGGAGACATGGCGAAGCGCAGAGCTTCGAGGGGAAAAGAGTCCAGCAGGGGAGACTCGGCGGGAGGAAAGACGTAAAGGCTGAAGTAGCCGCGAAGGCAGGAGCCTGCTTCGGGAGAGTCGTCACGGTTTTCTCCGTCGAAACGCAGTCCGAACACGCTTTCAGCTCCGGCCACCCGGCAGGTCCATGCCGGGTGGCTGGAGGCGCAGGGGCGAACGCCCCGCCAGCCGAGAGACCTTGCGCGGGTGCGTTCGAAGTGGGCGGCCATGACCAGCGAGGTGAAGATGCTGGCGCAGTCGGAATCGCTTTCGCCAAGGGCGCGCGGAAGAATGTTTTCCAGTTTCATGGCCGCTCCGATGTGTCCGGACGCGCGGAGAGCGCGTCCGGGAGGAGAGTTAGCCGGGGAAGGTGATGATGTCGCCGTTGCCCAGATAGTTTGTGGTCTTGGAGCGGAAGCGTGCGGTTCCCTTCACCACAGGATACCCCGCATCCACGAACTTCTGAGCCGTGATGAGGCCCGTGCAGTGGTTGCAGCCCACGCGCTGGAGATTCCATTTCTTCAGGCCTATGACGAGGTCGTCATACTTGGGATCCCAGTCGTCGAACGGCGAGATATGCAGCCCGCCGTAAAGTCCGTAGAACTTATCTCCTTCGTAGCGGAGTTCCTTGTAGGCCGTATCGGCAAACAGGATGATGCCCTGATGGCAGCAGCCCGTAATACTCACAAGTCCCACGTCCTTCACGTTGCAGTACAGCGACATTTCGCCGTACACCTTGAAGATGATGGGGCATTCGAACTGGTAGAGCGCAACGCCCGGCTGAAGTGAGTAGAGCCCCTTCTTCACTTCGGTCCATTCGCCTACATGCCCGGAATCCTTGAGGTACTGCTTACCTTGAGGATAGAAGGTGTTGGGCGTGTACACATGAATGTTCGGAGCGTACTTGGCAACTACGGGGAAGGCCCAGTAATGGTCCATGTGCTCGTGGGTCTGGATGAAACCGGCAATTTCGCCGTTGGCAAGCATGTTGTCTATGCCTTCGCGCTTGAAGCTCTCTTCCATCCAGTCATAGTTCCAGCCGCAGTCGAACAGATACTTGGTTTTGGTCCCGTCCATGGCTTCGACTTCCACGAGGCAGGAGAATCCGCCTGCGTTGTCGGCATCCACGGAATTTTCCTTGGCGATGGCCCAGGCTTCGTGCAGCTGTCCCTTCTGAAGGTAGGGCTTGATTTTTGCCATTCCTTCGTCGTAGGTGCCCTTGCCTATGCCCTTGCCGTTGCCGAAGGGGGCCCAGTTATAGGTGTACTGGTCCACAAGCAGACCGCCCGCGCCGGTTACGTTCTTCATGAAGATGCCGTTGTCGAACCAGCTTGTTTCCGAGATATTGGTCACTTTTACCGACTTGCATACGCCGAAGTCGGTCATTTTGCGTTCGACCTCGGGAAGAAAGGCCCTGCGCATGGGCGTGTAGGAATAGAGCCCCATGGCGCCGAGAGCGCCGGCACCTATGCCGAGAGATGCGCCTTTGATAAATTCACGTCTGTTCATAAGGACTCCTACTTCACCAGTGTGAAGGTTGCGCTACAGATGGGCAGCAGCCAAACGATGAGGAAGTACAGGGCCACGCCGACCAGAATGCCGAACAGCAGGCCGGGCTTCATGGCGGGGTTCCAGGCGTGGTCGATTTCGATGTGACGCTTTTCCTCGGCGAGATCTTCGGCGGTTTTGAATTCACGCCGCCATCCCGGCCAGCCGTCCATGAACCACCAGTTGATGAGCCAGATGTCGATGAGCCAGATGGTGGGGATCATGGGGAACTGCTGCGGATGCGAGAAGCCCTTCTGCGTACCGAGAATGAAGTGGGCGTACTGATAGTACAGGCAGTAGAGAACAATGCCGCCCACGATCACAAGACCGGTGCGGATGAGAATGTTGACGGGAGTGCTGAACTTCGTGGGCCAGTTTTCGCAGTAGAACTGCACGAACAGGGCGGGCACGAGGAAGAAGATGGCCGTTTCACCGACGTGCAGCCAGCGCCAGTCGGGAGCCGCATCGCGGCGATGCCCGCGGATGGCGTCGCCCCATACGAGTTCCTGCATATACCAGAAGAACAGACAAAGCGCCCAGGCGATGACGATGATGCCGACGAACAGCGCAATGCGGCGCGGCCAGTCGCGCTTGATCATGGTGAAGGGATATCTTTCCCATATGCCTTCCACGAACCATACCACCACGGTGCAGCACATGATCCATGCCACATGGAAGTTGGCGGACACGGTCTGCGCGAAGTCTTCCCAGTAGGGCGGGCATATGGCGGTGAAGTACTGCCAGGGGTAGTACAGAATGCCCATGTGATTGTGCATGGTCATGAAGTAGATGACGAGACTGAGACAGAAGGTGCCGAGCCAGATGCTGAAGCCGCGTACGGGCTGGGAGGCGTTGGCCCATGGCTGCCCTTCCAGCGCGACGACCCATGCGGGACTGATCCAGGAGGCGATGACGGCGAACATCATGCAGGCCTGAGCCGCGTATTCGGTGGAGTAGAATTCCGTGAGACCGAGCTTTTCCAGCTGGGCGGGGTTGAAGTAGGCGAAGGCAAAGTTGCCGAGCACGCCCTCGAAGAAACCGTGAATGAAGAATATCATGGTGCCCACGGAAATGAGCGCCAGCACAAGACCTTTCTGCAGAGGATGAGCCTTGCGTATCCAGTCTTTCTTGAAGGGCCAGAAATCGAAGGTGTAGGCCATCCAGATGAGTATGATGAGCCACCAGCGGCAGTAGTTGTATCCCACATAAGGAGTGTAGAAACGCATGATGCCGCGCGGATCCTGGAATACCCACCAGGTCACCGCAAAAATGAGCAGCGTGAACGCCAGATTCATGAGAGCGGGGATGGGGCCTCTCCATCTTTTGACGAGCTTGCGCTCTTCAAGATAAGGAAGCTGTTCCTGAGACATAGGTTCCTCCTTGTTTCAGTCGGGGAGCGCCGCTCTTCCTCCCGGGCGGCGCCGGGGTCCTTCGCCCTTATGCGTTCAGGGCGTCCTCGCCGTACATGGCCTTTACGACCAGCGCGGCCTTTTCGTTCTGGGACATGCCGGTGATGTCACCTCCAAGCCGTGCAGCCTCCATGTCCAGCATCAGTCCCGAAAAGTCGGGAGGCAGCATGGACAGGTAGTCTGGTTCTGGCGAAGCGTCGGAAACGGCTTCGTCTTTGGAATGGAAACGGAACAGGCCGTGCAGAAACTCTTTCCGGTTCATGAGATGTCTTGTACTCATTCTTGTTCCGCCAGTGTCTTGAGTGTGGAAAAATAGGCCTGTGCCGCAGCTGCGGCCTCGGAGGCGTCGGCGTGACGCATGGCACTCAGAATGCGCGCCAGATGTGCGAACACGAGTTCCTTCTGCTGAAGGTCGCAGGCGTTGAACAGACGGACGAGCGACTTGCCGTCGGGAAGACAGGCGGCAAGAGCCGTGCTCAGGCTGGTATTGTTGATGAAGCGTGCCGCTTCCATGAAGAACTGTATGTGGGCCTGTACCGAGGCCTTGACGTCATCGTTTCTGAGAGCCGATCCGGCAATGGGGAGAAGTCGTTCAAGACGCAGTATCTGCGAGGGCCGGATGATGAGGGATGAGGCGTGAATGATGGGAGGAATGATGAGAAGACTTGCGTAGATTCTGTCGGAAAGGGGGCACAGGGCCGGGTGCTCCGAAGGCAGAGCGCGTACGCGCGTTCCGCTGCCGTGCAGAGTTTCAAGAATGCCCCGCCCGGCAAGGGCGCTTATGGCCGCCCGCAGCGTCGTGCGGTTGACGTGCATTTCTTCGGCAAGCCGACGTTCGGCAGGCAGGCGTTCAAACAGCTTCCAGCGCCCTTCCATGAGCGCCTGTTCCAGCTGCTGTTCTATCAGTTTCTGCTTGCTCATCATGGAACTCCCGCGGCTTTTGCCCTTTTTCCACAATACCAGTTTTGCGCTGTTGGAACAAAAGACTCAAGCCTTTTCAAAAAAAAAGAAAAAAACTGATAACAACTTGACTTTATAATTTTAAATAAGAAATAGTGGTTCATCCACTATGTATTTTAAGCTAATCAGCTCTCATGAAATGTTCTTTCTCAGGAGAAAAAAGCATTTTCTTTCTGGAAAATTGAATTTTTGGTTCAACCAATTTACAACGATATCGTTTTTCCGTAAATTAACAAAACAAATTAATGTTCAGCGCGGAGGCGGCTATGGACTTCTCTCTTTGGGCCTCGGGCTTTCCCGGCTTGTTGTGGGAGCTGGAACATCGCCGTTCGCGCATACGGCTGCTGAACGGCTGGATGCTTTCTTCCCTTGGTGAGGATACCTCGAGGCTTCTCAAGGACGTACGCTTCAGAAGACGCGTGGTCATGAAATCGGACCACACGCTTCTCGGAGAGTTCTGGGAAATGGTGACGAGCCGTCAGGCCGCCATGGTATCCTTCCGCCTCAACGCCAGCCCTCATCAGGCCTGCGTTCTGCAGGGGTGGCCCGATCCGCAGGATCCGGAAAAGTATTACGGCATGCTCAAGGAAGGTGTGTTGTCCGCGACCTTTGTGGCCAACGGCTCGGCAGGCACCTGTCAGCTCGCGCTCGGCGGAGCGCAGTATCCCGTTCTCGTGCTCAGTCTGGACGAGAGGGAGATCGTCACCTGCAACGAGGCGGCTCAGACGCTGTTCGAAGGGGCGGCCCGGGGTGGTGGCGACTTCATGCTGGAAGACATTGCGCCCGGGGAGATGGGAGAAACGCTTCTTGCCGCATCCCGTCAGGCACTGGAGGAGGAAATATGGGCAGGAACGCTCATGCTGCGCAGCGGCACGGGCAGTCTGCTCGGCTCCAAGGTTCGTATTTCTCCCTGCTCCACGGGAACGGATATCGTGCGCATTGCGCTTCTGAACATTCCGGAGAATCCGGCTTCCTGCACTCTTGCGCCCTGCGAGGATTCCGTGGCCATGCCCTCCCTGAGAGAGGGACTGGAAAGGCTTCTTGCCAGGTGCCCGGAGGTGGAAGGCCTTATGTTTTCCGACATACAGTCGGCCCGAGGCAAGGTGCAGGTGTATGGGGTAGGCAGACTTTTTTCCTCGCTGGAATGGGGCGCGTCGCATGCGTACGAGGGGACCATAGCGCAGGATATCGAGCGTTTCAGTCTTGATTCCCTCATTGTGGAAGATACGCTCGACAGCATCAAGTCCATAGACTGGGCCATGTTCATTCCCTGCGGGGTTCGTTCCTATTTCGCCAAGCCTTTTTACGCTGCCGAAGGGCTGCACGCCGTGCTCATTTTTGCGTTCGGCAATCCTTCCCCCGGAGGAGTGAGCGAGGCCGCATTCCGTCCCCTCTATGAGCCTTTCGCCAGACTTGTGGCGTGCTGGCGGGCAAGTGTCATGTAAAGGGGGGAAAACGGGCGGTATGCCTATGCCGTGCCGGAATTGCAGGAATCATGAGAAAGCTCGGGGCCGGAAAAGCGGCAGGGCGCATGAATGACTGCGGCAGAGCGGGCGCGTGGAGTTCTTTGAAAAAATGTCCATTTTTTTCTTGACTATCACGGTTCATTCTGGCAAAAGAAACTCCGCAACGGGGATGTAGCTCAGTTGGGAGAGCGCTTGAATGGCATTCAAGAGGCCAAGAGTTCAATTCTCTTCATCTCCACCAGAATTTGAAAAGGGTTTGCGGTTTGCCGCAAGCCCTTTTTTCTTTTTTAATCTTTTTGTCTTTTCAACGGGAGTTTTCCCCGACTCCTTTTGTCTTCAGCGACAACGTTGCTTCGGTTGATTCCGGGATAGGCGAAATGAACGGCTTCGTCGTGCAAAGCGGAGAAGCATGAATTCCGGGATGGAAAATGACGGAATTTCAGACGGCAGGCTGCTTGTCGCACTAGGCGCCGTGTTTTCGTGAGGGACAGCGGAGCCTGTGAAAAAGGACCGGATCCGAGAAAATATTGGTCATTGGAGAAGTGTTTTTCGGGCTGTGTCTTTGTTTGAAATTAAGAACGGGGCGGAATCATTACAGTTCGAATGATTCCGCCCCTGCGGCGTTTTTATGGATGCGCTTATGCCGGACTTGAATTCTCTTCCGGAAGCATCGAATTACTTCAGCGGCATGTTCTCACGTTCCGCCTTCCAAGGATCGGAGACTTCCTTGCTTTCGGTGTCGAAGCGCATGGTCATGCGGCGCTTCGTATCGAAGGGCGTCCAGCCGGGATTGCCCGTGGAGGCAAAGCGTACCCAGGCGCTGTGCATGGCCTCGGCCAGAGAATCCGGGGGATTGGTGCCCAGGGTGTTCTTGATGCGTGTCGAATCCTTATGAAGGGTCTTGAAGACGAAGGGCAGATCCACACTGTGGGCGGCACCGAGTCTGCCGTTGTAGCAGGGGCTTTTCCAGGCAAAGGAGTAGGCCCAGGCCTTGCCTCCGGCCGCCTTCTGGTTTTCCAGAACCTTGTTGGCGGGCATTCTGAAGATGAGATCGGACTGAAGTGCCGTGAACAGATCTCCTGTGGTGTCGCCGCGGCCGGCCTTGCGGTAGCGCTCCACGATGTCGGCGGGAAATCCCGTGGTGTAAACGAAGTTTTTGAGAGCGTCTTCGCCTATCTTGTCTATGGCTCCGCTCGGTACGGTGTAGAAGCGCCATTCCTGTTCGGCGGAGCCGACCATGATGTCCAGATTTCTGGCTGCGCCTTCGGCAATGGCATCTACGGGTCGCTTCATGAGAATGTCGCCGTCATAATAGGGTTTAAATACGGAAACATTTCCCTGAAGCATGCGGCCCCATTCGGGGTCTTTGCCCTTGGCGGCTGCAAAGGCGGAGAAGGTGAGAAGTTTTTCCAAAGGAAGAGCGGCCACGGCTTCGCGGCTGTCTTCAATGCCGTAGAAGGCCAGCAGATCGGCGGCTGCCTTGGAGGCCTGGGCGGCATCGTACTGGGAAATGGCCGAAGGACTCTGAAGAATGGCGCGGTGGAAAAGTCCTTTCGTTTTGTCGGAGGAGATGAGTGATGTTATGTGCGTGGCTCCGGCAGACTGACCGAACACCGTGACTTTATCCGGATCGCCGCCGAAGGCGGCAATGTTGTCCTGCACCCAGCGCAGTGCGAAAATCATGTCGCGCAGACCGAGGTTGGAGGGCACTCCCTTGATTTTAAGAAATCCGTCCACGTTCACACGGTAGTTGATGGTGACGAGCACAATCCCGTCCTGCGCAAAGGCGGTACCGTCGAAACGCACGTCGTTGTTGTCGCAGCGGGTGCTGCCGCCGCCGGGAATATAGACCATGACAGGGCACTTGGTCTTGCCGGGAGCGGGGGTCCAGATGTTCAGACGCAGGCAGTCTCCGCCGCCGATGGGCTTGTTCTTTCCGTCAGGCTGCAGCGGAATGTCGCCGAACTTGACGGTGTCGATGACACCGTTCCAGGCCTGCACGGGTTCGGGCAGAGCCAGGCGGTACTTTCCTTCATACGGAGGCATGCCGCAGGGAACGCCTCTGAAGACATGCACTCCGTCCATGACAAGCCCCCGCACGCTGCCTTTTGTCGTTTTGACGACGGGGCCTTCCGTGGCATGGGCATGAAACGGCACGGCGCTCATGAGCGCCATGGCCGCGCTTCCATATAAAAACTGACGTCTGTTCATGTGAAGCTCCTGAAATTCGATGGTTGAAATGCAATAATCCGTACAGGAGAAGGAACGGATTTCGATATTCAGAAAAATCAGAAGACATGAAAAAAATAAAGCTCAAAATTTCACATTGTTGTTCAATGAAAAGCAACAAGTCGAAAAATATGTTGATACAGTATGTTTTGAAGGGCATTTTATCCTTAATAAGGAAAGCGAGCCGGGGAAGCATGCTGCTGAAAAAAGAGAGAAGGCCCTGGAATTCCGTACGGGATACAGAGATATTGTGTTTTTTATCACGATAAAGCGGCACAGACGGAGCAAAATGAAGCTCGCAGGAAAGAGAAGATCGGGGGTGCGGTATCTTATGGAGAGGCGACGGACCAGGGCGGCGTGATGAGAGAATAAAAAAACGGGAGACGACTTCAGCCGCCTCCCGTTTTTTCATGAGTGATGGAAGAACTACATATCGGGCGTGATGACTTTGAGGCCGCCCATGTAGGGCCGCAGCACTTCGGGAATGATTATGGAGCCGTCTTCCTGCTGGTAGTTTTCGATAATGGCTACCAGAGAGCGGCCGGTAGGCAGGCCGGAGCCGTTCAGCGTATGCACGAATTCGGGCTTGCCGCCGCCCTTGGGACGGAAGCGGATGTTGGCGCGACGGGCCTGGAAGTCCACGCAGTTGGAGCAGGAGGAAATTTCGCGATAGGTGTTCTGACCGGGCAGCCAGACTTCCACATCATAGGTCTTGGCCGAGCCGAAGCCCATGTCACCGGTGCAGAGCGTGATGGTGCGGTAGGGCAGTTCCAGTTTTTCCAGCAGAATTTCTGCGCAGCGGCGCATATGTTCGAGTTCTTCCCAGGATTTGTCGGGATGGGCGAACCGTACCATTTCCACCTTGATGAACTGATGCTGGCGGATGAGGCCGCGTACGTCCTTGCCCGCAGAACCGGCTTCGGAGCGGAAACAGGGGGTGCCGGCGGTGTAGCGCAGGGGCAGCTGTTCTTCTTCCAGAATTTCACCGGCATGCAGGTTGGTGACAGGTACTTCGGCCGTAGGGATGAGGTAGTAATCCCAGGCGGGCATTTTGAACAGATCTTCCTCGAATTTGGGCAGCTGACCGGTACCCTGCATGGTGGCGGCGTTGACCATGAAGGGAGGCAGAATTTCAGTGGCACCGAACTCGGTGGTCTGAGTGTCGAGGTAGAAGTTCATGAGCGCGCGTTCCATTCTGGCGAACACGCCGTGAGACACGCAGAAACGGGAACCGGCAAGCTTGGCGCCGCGTTCGAAGTCGAGACCGGTTTTGGCTGCGCCTACTTCAAAGTGCTGCTTGGGCGGGAAGGTAAATTCGCGGGGGGTACCCCAGCGGTGAAGTTCCGGGTTGTCGTTTTCATCCAGTCCCACGGGAACCGAGGCGTCGGGAATGTTGGGCACACGGAGCATCCACTGATAGACCTGTTCCTTGATCTCGGAAGTTTCGGCGTCCAGTTCCTTGATGCGGTCGGAAAGCTTGCCGAGTTCGGCAACGAGGGCGGAAGCATCTTCGCCGGAACGCTTCATGCGGGCCACTTCGGCCGATTCGGCGTTGCGCTTGCTCTTGAGCGTTTCCACTTCGGTGAGTGCAGCGCGGCGGCGCTCGTCGAGTTTAAGAAATTCATCGACGGAAATGTTGGAATGGCGGTCGGCCAGGGCCTTTGCCACCACTTCGGGGTGTTTCTGGAGAAGTTTGAGATCAAGCATGGCTGATTTCCTCGAATCTGCGTGATATGCGGTAGGGCATCATGCCCGGGCATTTGAAAGGAACGAATATTCTAGCCCGACAGCGTCGGAGCGTCAATCGTAGCCGCAAGCGCAACAAGCCTGCGAGTTCGTCGGATCACTGGGGGCAACTGAGGCAGGATGCGGCAGGGGAAAAGGGCTGCCACTGGGGATGCTTCCAGAGCAGGTGGAGGAGAGAAGATGTGTTTTTTGTCGTACGGGGCGTTCGGAATGCAGGAGATGACGGGCGGAGCGTGAAAAACGGCCCCTTTCCGCGGGGGCGGAAAGGGGCCTTGGAAACGCCGGGCTGACCCGGCCGTGGAGTTCAGGTTTCCGGGGACTGCCCGACTAGAAGAGCATCGAACCCAGGATGACGATGACGGCGCTCATCAGTATCCAGGACAGCAGGATGACGATGGGTGAGGACTTCCAGATGCTCTTGGTGCTGGCCCATTCGTTGCCGTGCAACAGTGCGGCGCTGGAGCTTGCGGCAGGAGTGAGGAAGGCCAGATGCACGCCCATGACCACCATGATGACCGCCATTTCAGGACCGACACCCTTGTTGGTGCAGTAGCTGAAGATGATGGGCATGAGGGCCACGCCCACGGCGCCGTTGTTGATGAACTGGGTGAGAATGGTGGCCAGAAGGCCCATGCACAGGGCGAAGAACAGCGGAGAACCGGAACCGAACAGAGGTTCGAGTACGGACATCAGGAAGGGCGTAATGCCGCTTGCGGGATTGGCCATGGCGCCGGAGAGAGGCTGAACCATGGCAAGAATGAAGATGATGCCCCAGGCAACGCCGTCATCGACCATGGCCTTGAAGCGAAGCAGCGGCTTGCCGTTGACCTTGATGAAGCACATGATGCCCACGAGGAACATGCATATGCCGGTGTTGCCTATGCTCTTGAGGAACTTGACCACGGCAAGATCCGCGGGCAGGAAGGCGGGAATGAGCAGCAGTGCGACCAGGGCGAAGAGGAAGCCGAGCACGGACTTCTGCACGCCGGAGAGGCTGAGGCTCTGATCCTTGTCGAGCTTGCTGGCGTCGAGGTCGGCGAGCTTGCTCACGTCGGGACGGAATATGTACTTGCCTATGAGCAGGAAGAGCAGGGAGCACAGCGCGCAGGCGATGATGGCGATGATCATGTACTTGGCGTAGTCGATGTGCGTGCCGGACATGGTTTCATAGGCGCTCATCACGGTGCGGGCGGCCTGCTTGAAGGGAATGATGGCCATGCCCACCTGAGCGGCATACACGATGCCGAACACCATCATGGTCGGATAGCCGTCACCTTTCTTGTAACCGCACACTTCGCACACGCCGTACAGGATGCTCCAGCCGATGACCGCTGCGGGAGAGGCGCTGGTCAGGCCTCCGAGCAGCATGATGGAGGCAAGGAAGGTGTAGGTGAACAGCCAGGGCTTGCCGGCTACGGCCTTGCGGGTAATGAACCACAGGGAGATGAATTTTGACAGGCCGTAGTAGTTGATGGTGGCGCAGAACACGAAGATGAAGAACATCATGACGACGATGGGATCGCCGAAGCTCTTGTTGAGCAGCATGCCGGGTTTCATGCCGCCAACGAGCATGAGGGCCAGCAGACCGGCTATGCTGGGCCAGATGATGTCGATGAATATCCAGCCGTAGAGTACGCCGAGAAAGATGCCTATGAGGTTCATTCCCAGCGGAGTGAGAGGTTCAATGGGGGAAAGCTGCCCGAAGCCGAACATGATGACAAGGCAGATGATGGTGTGCACGAAGTACATGACATTCAGCTTTTTGGGCGCGGCGGGAGCATTGCTGGTGGTTGCAGCCATGATATGTTTCTCCTGATGGGGAACGGAGTATTAGTGTTCTTCCGGAACGAAGCGGAAGTTGTCCTGATAGTATCTGGTGATGGGATGACGGTAGCGCTCAAGAGGAACGCGCTTTCTGCTGAAGTTCATGCTGCCGTCTTCGCCGCGCTGAATGAGAATCCAGGCAAGACCGTCATCGGCACGGTGGGGGTAGTCTTCGCGGAAGTGGCCGGCCCGCGATTCGCGGCGTTCGAGCGAGGCCCGCAGGTACAGTTCGCTTACAAGGGCCATGCCGCGAACTTCGCGCAGCTTGAGCAGATAGTGCGTGTCTGCGGCGGCCATGTTCGGAATTTCTTCTTCTCTGATGCGCGTGATTTCGTCGAGGGCACGCTGCAGGGAAGCTTCCGTTTTCAGAATGGACACGTCGTAGGGGAACATGGCGGTCTGAATTTTCTTGAGAACGTCGCGGGGAGCGAGGCCTTCGCGGCCGAGAGGCTCATAAACGGCGTTGCAGAGCGCGTCGATGTCTTCATCCACGGCGTCGCTCGTGACGGGCTTTGCGGAAGCGAGGAATTCGGCGGCTCCTTCACCGGCAAGATGGCCCGTGACGGATGTGCTCATGAGTGCGAAACCGCCGGCATACACGCCGGGTTCCGTACTTCTGGCGGTGCCGGCGGCAAACAGGCCTTCCACATTGGTGGAGCCTTTGATGCCGGCTTCCATGCCGCCGTAGGAAATGGTCATCTGCGGCAGCCATTCGGTGTTGTCGCGGAAGAGATCCATGCCGAGCTTGCAGAGCTTCTCATAGTTCATGAGCTGCCAGCCGTTCTGGGGCCGGAGCAGAATGAGATCGTCGGGATTGATGCGGCTTATGTCGAAGTAGATGGGGCCGCGTCCGGCACGGATTTCCATGGCCATGGCTATGGTAATGAAATGCGGGTCGGTATTCACGCCGAGCACGGGAGAATACTTTTCCATGAAGGGCTCGCCCTTGGCGTTGACGAAACGGGCGCCGAGAGGAATGAGCTTGGTCTGTCCTTCCCAGCCGAAATAGCGGGGCATGTTCCACACGCGGCTGAACTCGAAGTCCTTGAGTCTCGCTCCGGCGTTCCACACCATTTCCACGCCTTCGCCCGTGGGGGTGTTCTTGCCGTAGGAGGTCTTCCAGCCGCCTACGCCCGTGGCTGCAATGACCACCTGCGCACGGAAGCGGTAGAAGTCGCCGTTTATGGAGTCGAAGCCCACGGCTCCCACAACGCGGCCGTTCTGCTTGAGAAGATCGGTCACCACTATGCGGCCGAGGCTCGTCACGTTGGCCTTGCGCAGCTGCTTGACGAGACTGCGCACCATGTCTTCGCCGCCGCGTCCCACGAGCTTTGCGGGATACAGTTTTACATGGGGCAGGCCGCGCTGGGGAATGCTCTTGAGGGTGCCGTCTTCCTTGCGGAAGAATTCGCAGCCGTAGCGCTGATAGTCTTCCAGCCTTTCGTGAGAACGGCGGAGAATCTCCTCAATCTGTTCCTGATCGCAGAGGCCGTCGAAGTAGTAGATGAAATCTTCAAGCCAGGCATCCAGATCGTCACCGGGAAGAACGGCGTCGAAGTCGCCGCCTGCCATGGACATGAGGCCGCCCCATTCCTTGGGGCCCTTGTCCACGATGACGACCTTCTTTTCAGGCATGAGTTCGGTGAAGCGCTTTGCGGCCCACAGACCGGCGGAACCGCCGCCTATGATGAGAAGGTCGCTTTCCACAACTCTGGTGTTTCTGTCAGGCATGATAGACCTCCTTGTCCCTGAGGTCGTTGCCTTCCACGGCGTCGTACCGGGGACCCGGAAAGACCGGGGGCAGCTTTTCCTTGAACGGATGAACGAAAATGGCTCCGGCGGGGCAAAGCCTTTCGCAAACAAAACAGGTCATGCAGTCGTCGGGATACGCAATGTAGGCCTTTCCCTGTTCGTTGAGTCGAATGGTGTCCAGAGGGCACTTCTGCACGCATACGCCGCAGCCGACGCATTTTGCGTCGTCGATATGCTGTATCATTTGCCATCGTCCTCGCCAGTCGTCCGCCCCCCGGCGTACGCCTGGACAAGTTCACGGTGAAAAAGGGAGCATCCGAAAATCTCCGTCCATTTTCGGATGAAAATCCTTTGCCTTGCGTTTCCGATTTTTTCCGTCCCCTTGGAAAAAGGGCAGCTTGACTGCCTCGGATTCGCAGAAGTCGCAATAAGTTGATAGAAAAATCACATTTTAAATAAAATAAGTCAAAGCGATAATTTTTTGTTTTTGTTCGATGAAATCGTACACATGTCTCAACGGACCGAAATGTCTTGAGAGCTGCGGATTTTTTTGTGGAACGGACGGAAAAGTGTCGTCGGAAAGGAGCGGAGAGGGAAGGATTTTGGCCGAAATTCTATCGGGAAAGCTTGTTTTTGGCGTGCCACAAGATTGCCGGAAGGGGTGCTTTCAGAAAGAAAGACAAGCGGTTTTTGGGGGAAAAATGACGGAAGATGCTGTTTCAGGCCGGGGAAAAAAGCACGTTGGTTGAAGAGAAAAAAACAGTATTTGTGATTTATAGAACAATATGTGGAGGTATTGGCGGCTTCAATGACGCAGCTGTGCATTTTGCTTCAAAACGCACTCTGTTTTGTCTGGAGAAGAATGCGGAACTTGCGCCCCAAGGATATGCCGGTCGGCAAGCAGTGAAGCGGTAGTCGATGCCTTGTGGAATGCGGTTGCCGGGAGCCCGTTAATGCGGATTTCGGAGGACAGGTCGGGAAAAAGCCGTCCCGTACGGCTCAGGTCTGTGTCAGGCCAGAGGCGGAATTTGCTCCGGCAGGAATTTTCCTGTTCTGCATACAAAAACGCCCTGTCCGGGGAGTGGACAGGGCGTTCATGTCTTTTTTCAGCGTTCCCTGGTGATTACACCTGCATACGGAGCGGGAAGCGGAAGCCTATGGCGCCGGTGGGGCAGCTCGTACGGCAGTTGGCGCAATGCCAGCATTCGTCGCCGTGAGCCACTTCGGGGCGATCGAGGCCGTTTTCGAGGTGCTTGAGTTCCAGCACGTAGCCGGGGCAGTCGTCCACGCAGGTGCCGCAGCCCTTGCAGTGGCCGCAGTGCATGCAGCGGGCGGCTTCGAGCTGAGCCTGCTCGGCGGTGTAGCCGGCATTGTTTTCCGTGAAGTCCATGTGGTTGGTGCAGGCCTGCTTCTGAGGTTCGGTCTTCTCGTACTGGAGAATGCCGTAGATCTCTTCCATGGGCACCACGTAGGGTTCCTTGGTGCCGGCGAGGTCGTCGCGGGCAACGATGGTGTTGTCGTCGCCGATGGCGTACACGCGAGAGTTTTCGCCGGTCAGATAGGCATGCACGCCGAAGGCGGCGCGACGGCCGTTGCCGATGGCGGCAGCGATGGAGGCGGGGCCGGAAGCCACGTCGCCAGCGGCAAAGATGCCTTCAACGGAGCTGGCCTGCTTGCCGTCCACCACGATCCAGTTGCGGGGCGTGAGGTTGACGCCGGCTTCAGCCATGAAGTCGAGGTCGGTCTTCATGCCGACGGCGAAGATCACGGTGTCGCAGTCCATGGTGTGCTCGCCGCCTTCCACGGGAACCAGGGTCAGACGACCCTTTTCGTCGAAGCGGCATTCCTTCACTTCAAAGTAATCCACACCGGCGGTCTTGCCGTCCTGGGTGCGGATGGCGGACATGGTGCAGGAATTGTGGATCTGGATGCCTTCTTCGGCAGCCTGTTCCAGATCTTCCGCAGGGGCGCGCATTTCACCGGCCTTTTCGAGGCAGATGACGTGCACTTCTTCGGCACCGAGACGACGGGCCACGAAGGCGGCGTCGAAGCCGACACCGCCGCCGCCCATGACGACCACGCGCTTGCCCACTTCGGGACGCAGGCCGAGGGAGGCGGCACGCAGGAATTCAACGGCCTTCACCGCGGTTTCGCTTCCGGGGATGGGGAGGCTGTTTTCCTTGGGGGTGCCGGTGGTGACGATGACGGCGTCATGCGCGGCGCGAACGTCGGCAAAGGAGATGTCGCGGCCGACCATGGTGTTCACGCGGGCACGCACGCCCACTTCGAGAATCCAGCCGATTTCACGGTCAACCACGTCGCGGGGCAGACGGAAGTCCGGCACGCCGTAGCGGGTCATGCCGCCGAGCACGGGATTGGCTTCGTACACGGTGACGTCGTGGCCGAGAAGGGCCAGGAAGTAAGCGGCGGTAAGGCCGGCGGGGCCGCCGCCGATGATGCCGACGCTCTTGCCCGTGGCGGGACAGCGCTTGAACAGCGCGGAACCGTAGGGAGCGTAGTCGAACACGGCGCGTTCAAGAGCGCGGGTGTTCACGCAGGCGTCGTAGCCGGCGCGGTTGCAGTTGGACTGGCAGAAGTGCGGGCACACGCGGCCGGTCACACCGGGGAAGGGGTTCTTGGCGCGCAGGTAGCGCAGGGCTTCACCGAATTCGCCCTTTTCCACAAGCGCCTGCATCTTCTGGATGGAATTGCCCGCGGGGCAGAAATGCTCGCACGGCGAGGTGCGGAACTGCTCCTTGAGGCTGTCGCCCATGACGATGGGCAGGGTGATTTCACGACTATATCTAGGCGGCATGATAATACTCCTTGAGTGACTGATCCGCTCCCGGAAAACCGGGAGGGGGGCGCCGGAACGCTGCTCCGACGCCGGGAAACCGCCGCGGGGCGTCGCCGCCCCGGCAGACAGTTTCAGACGGAAAGGGCTCTACAGAAGAGGGGCCTTGCCCCAATGGTACTCGGTGCCGTTCTTGCCCTTGAGGAGAAGCAGGGGCTTCGCCATGTCGGGATTGAGATTGGGGTAATCGGTAA
>CALUPL010000054.1 GCA_944322635.1 uncultured Mailhella sp. | reverse complement strand
AAGCTGTTCGTGAA
This sequence comes from uncultured Mailhella sp., assembly GCA_944322635.1. Classification (GTDB taxonomy): domain Bacteria; phylum Desulfobacterota; class Desulfovibrionia; order Desulfovibrionales; family Desulfovibrionaceae; genus Mailhella. Next base: position 16,731 of record CALUPL010000054.1, on the reverse strand, counting down.
CGCCATGGCCGAAGCCTGCCTCGAAGGCGCCGCCCAGAGCAAGGAAGTGGCCGATCCCGAAGCCGCCATGCAGAAGGCCGCCGAAACGGCCGAAGCCGCTGAATAACCCCTTTTATTTGCAAGGAGCAAGACAATGGCTATTACCGCTGCCATGGTAAAGGAGCTGCGCGACAAGACCGGCGCCGGCATGATGGACTGCAAGAAGGCTCTCACCGAATGTGAGGCCGACGTGGAAAAGGCACTCGACTGGCTGCGTCAGAAGGGCCTTTCCAAGGCCGCCAAGCGCGCCGACCGCGCCACCTCCGAAGGCGTGATCGCCTCCGCCACCAGCGCCGACGGCAAGGTTTCCGCCATCGTTGAAGTGATGACCGAAACCGACTTCGTCGCCCGCGGCGAAAAGTTCCAGGACTTTGCCAAGCACGTGGCCCAGGAAGTGGCCGCGAACAACCCCGAAAATCTCGACGCCTTCCAGGACAGCATGAACGAGCTGGCCGCCTCCACCGGCGAAAAGACCGTTCTCGGCCGCTTCGTGCGCATGAGCATTGAAGGCGAAGGCGTCATCGGCACCTACGTTCACTCCAACGGCAAGCTCGCCGTTCTCGTGGAAGTGGATACCGACAAGCCCGCCGACGCCGCCGTGGCCGAGTTCGCCAAGAACGTGGCCATGCAGATCGCCGCTTCCAACCCCCTCGCCCTCGACGCCGACAGCCTCGATCCCGCGCTGCTCGAACGCGAACGCGAAGTGTACCGCCAAAAGGCTCTTGCCGAAGGCAAGCCCGAAAAGATCATCGACAAGATCGCCGAAGGCGCCGTGAAGAAGTACTGCAAGGAAGTGTGCCTGCTCGATCAGCCCTACATCCGCGACGACAAGATGACCGTGCAGGATCTGCTGAAGGCCACCGCCAAGGCCGCCGGCTGCTCCATCGCCATCAGCAAGTTCGTCCGCATCCAGCTCGGCGCGTAATCCTGCCTGCCGACGCGACTTTTCTGGAAAAGTCGCGTCAGTGAGCTTGAATCCGTCAGAAGTTCAGGATACAAGGGGAGAGAACATTCTCTCCCCTTTTTTATGCCCTTTTCACGGATGCCCTATGGAAGACGCCGTACGACTTACCGCACTCATCATCACTCTGAACGGAGAACGCCTGCTCGGGAAGTGTCTCGAATCGCTTTCGTTCTGCGACCGCGTTCTCATCGTGGACTCCTTCAGTTCCGACCGTACGGAAGAAATTGCCCGTGAGCACGGAGCCATATTCATTCAGAACAAATGGCCCGGCAACGCAAGGCAGATACGCTACGGCATCGACTGGCTGGCCGCCAACGCGCCCACCGAGTGGGTGCTCATGCTCGACTGCGACGAGATCATATCTCCTGAGCTTCGGACGGGCATACTTCAGGCCGTGGCGGCGCCCGGCGACAAGACGGCCTTTTCCATGCCCCGGCGCACCTGGTATTTCGACAGATTCCTGAAGCACGGCGGCTGCTACCCCGACAGGCTGTTCCGTCTGTTCCGGCCCGAGGCCATACGCATAGAAAACAGCGGAGCGCATCAGAAGTTCGTGCCCGCCGGCCCTTACGGCGAACTTTCCGGCGACATGCTGCACTACACCTACTGCAACTTTAAAAATCAGCTCGACAAGCTCAACGACTACGCCGAACGCGGCGCGCGCGATCTGGAATCGCAGGGGCGCAGGGGCGGCGTTTTCGTCGGGCTTGTTCACGGTACGTGGCGCTTCATCGACATGTACGTGCGCAAGCTGGGCATACTCGACGGCCGGGCGGGCTTTCTCATGGCCGCGCACACGTCGTTCTACACGTTTCTCAAATATGTCCGCATTCATGAGGGAGGCTGGGGCGCGCCCTACGACCACGGCCTCGACAAGGCGGACCATTCAACACACCCTGACCCCAGAAGAGGCTGATGATGAGCGAACTCAAATACCGGCGCGTGCTGCTCAAGCTGAGCGGCGAAGCTCTGGCCGGTGAAAAAGGCAGTGGCATAGACCCCCATACCGTGCAGCTCATCTGCAAGGAAATAGCCGATGTGTCCAAGCTGGGCGTACAGCTTGCGCTCGTCATCGGCGGCGGCAACATTTTCCGCGGCCTGTCCACCTCGGCCAAGGGAATGGACCGCTCCAACGCCGACTACATCGGCATGCTCGCCACGGTCATGAACGCCGTGGCCGTACAGGACGCCCTGGAAAAAATGGACTGCCCCACCCGCGTGCTTTCCGCCATCGACATCCGGGAACTGTGCGAACCGTACATCCATCGTCGTGCCATACGCCACATGGAAAAAGGCCGCATCATCATATGCGCGGCCGGTACGGGCAACCCCTATTTCACCACCGACACGGCGGCGGCCCTGCGCGGCACGGAACTCAAGTGCGACGCCATCATCAAGGCCACCAAGGTGGACGGAGTATATGACAAGGACCCCATGAAATACAGCGACGCGGTACGCTTCGATCAGCTCTCCTACGATGAGACGCTGCGCCGCCACCTCAAGGTCATGGACGCCACGGCCATCACGCTGGCGCAGGAAAACAGCGTGCCCGTCATTGTATGCAGCATGTTCGGCGGGCACATCAAACGCGTTGTCTGCGGCGAAGCGGCAGGCACCATTGTAAAGGGAGAATAGCATGGATATCGAGACCTTGCAGCTCGACGCCGAAGAACGCATGGAAAAAGCCCTCGTCGCCCTCGACCGCGACTTCGGCAAGCTGCGCACCGGCCGCGCCACCACGAGCCTCGTGGACAACATCAAGGTTGACTACTACGGCACGCTTACGCCCATTCAGCAGCTCGCCTCCGTGGCCGTGCCCGACAGCCGTACCGTCACCATTCAGCCCTGGGACCGCAATGCCTTCTCTCCCGTGGAAAAGGCCATTCTGAAGTCCGATCTGGGCCTTACCCCCATGAACGACGGCCGTATCATCCGCATCACGGTTCCGCCGCTCACCGAAGAACGCCGCCGCGAACTCACCAAGGTGAGCAAGAAGTACACCGAAGACGCCAAGGTTGCCCTGCGCAACATACGCCGCGACGTGAACGACGCGCTCAAGAAGCTCGAAAAGGATAAGGAAATCTCCGCCGACGAGCTGAAGAAGGCCATGGACGATGTGCAGAAGCTCACCGACGCCTTCGTGAAGAAGGCCGACGTGAAGGCACAGGCCAAGGAAAAGGAAATCATGGAAATCTGACGCAGAAGGCCCGCGTCCGGAGCTTTGCCGTTCCGGAACAGACGCGGGCCTTCACGTCATGCGGAAGGGACTCCTCCGACAACGTGGAAAGGCGCATGGAACAACGACTGCCGCAGCACATTGCGGTCATCATGGACGGCAACGGCCGCTGGGCGAAAGACCGGGGCCTGCCCCGTTCCGAAGGACATCTCGCCGGCGTGAACGCCGTGCGCACGCTGGTGCGCGAATGCCGTCGCAGGGGCATAGGCTACGTTACCGTGTATGCCTTTTCCAAGGAAAACTGGCAGAGACCAGAAAAGGAAGTGCGCTTTCTTTTCGAACTGTTTCTGCGCTTCATACGGCAGGAGCTTCCCGACCTCATGAAGGAAGACATACGCCTGGCCTTCATCGGCGACAGGAAGGATCTGCCCTTCACGGTGCGTCAGGCGCTCGAGTACGCGCTCAAAAAAACCGCCGACAACAGGTCCATGGTATTCACCCTCGCCATCAGCTATTCCGGGAGGGAAGAAATACTCCAGGCCGCCCGGCGGGCCCTTGCCGCGAATCTCAAACCGGAAGAACTTACCGAAGAGGTCTTCCGTTCCTTTCTCTACGCCCCCGGAACTCCGGATCCGGACCTCGTCATACGCACGAGCGGCGAAAAACGCCTGAGCAACTTTCTGCTTTTCCAGAGCGCCTATGCGGAATTCTACTTCAGCTCCGTGCTCTGGCCGGACTTCGGCCCGGAAGAACTCACAAAGGCCCTCGACAGCTATGCCTGCCGCACTCGCCGCTTCGGCAGAACCAGCGAGCAGCTCGGCGGGCAGACGGCAACAGAAGGAAAAAAACATGAATGACAAGTTTCGCGCCGCGGGACTCGGCCTGCGGCTCATTACGGCGGCCGTTCTCGCGGCCGTTCTCATTGCCGCATGGATCATGGGCGGCTGGTACGTTTCCGGTCTTGTCGGCGTTCTCGCCCTCGTGGGCCTGGGCGAATTTCTCTTTCTGTTCCAGCCCTCCGGCGGATGGGGCATGAAAATTCTCGGCCTCGTGCTCGGCGCGGCCTACCTGGCCGCCTGCGCCCTGCTGCCCGCCTTCCCCTCCCATCTCGCTCTCGCCTTCTGCTCCATGGCGGCGGCCCTCTATGCGCTCATCAACTGGAGCCGTGAAAAAACACTCGATCCCCTGCGCCGCGCCGCCGTCATCGTATGCGGTCTCATCTACGTTCCCCTGCTGCTTTCTCCCGCCATGCACTTTTCCCGCTGGGAACAGCTGCTCGTGGTCCTTCTGCCCGCCGCTTCCGACATGGCCGCCTATTTCGCCGGCGTGAGCTTCGGCAGGCATCCCATCTGGCCCGGCGTCAGCCCCAAGAAAAGCGTGGAAGGCTCCGTTGCCGGACTTCTGGCCGCCGTGGTCGTGTCCTGCGCCATGGGCCTGGCCCTCGGCAGCGCGCCCCTGTACGCCTTTGCCGCTCTCGGCGCCGTCATGGGCATCATGGCACAGCTCGGCGACTTCTTCGAATCCGCCCTGAAGCGTGCCGTCAACGTCAAGGATTCCAGCCATCTCCTGCCCGGACACGGCGGCGTGCTCGACAGGCTCGACAGCATTTCCTTCTGCGTGGGCACCTACGCCGTGGCCTCCGCCCTGTATCCTTTCTTCGCTCAGGCCGCACAGTAGGAAAACGCCTCGACCATGACTGCGCCTTTTTCCCGCAAACACATCTGAACTCATGATTCCCGGCGTTTTCCGGCCCGCTTCGGAAAACGCCCTTTTTCAAAGCGCGGCAGATTTCCTTTTTCTGTACGCAATTTCCATTCTTCAGCAAAAGCCTCTTCCATGAAGTACATCAGCAGCATTCCCGGCAAAAGCGACGCCCTGCCCTTTCCCCGCCGCGTGGCCCTCATGGGCTGCACCGGCTCCATAGGCACAAGCACGCTGCGCGTGCTGGACGCCTGGCGCGATTCCGGCCGCTTTGAAGTGCGCGCGCTTGCCGCCGGGCGAAACATCGCTCTTCTCGCCAAACAGGCGGAAGACTGGCGGCCCCCCTGCCTTGCCGTGCTGGAAAAGGACGGTCCTTCCGGCGTGGACGCCCTCGCCGCTCTGCTTCCTTCCGACTACAAACCCGAAATCGTCTGGGGACGGGAAGGCTACGCCGCACTCGCCTCCGCCGACGACGTGGACATGGTGCTTTCGGCGCAGGTGGGCGCGGCTGGTCTTCGCGCCACTGTGGCCGCCGCAGCTGCGGGCAAAACCATATGTCTGGCCAACAAGGAATCCCTGGTGCTCGCGGGTGAACTCATCCGCAACCTCTGCCGCCGTACCGGCGCCGTCGTTCTCCCCGTGGATTCGGAACACTTCGCCCTGTTCGAGGGCATGGTCGGCAGGGGCGAAAACGACATTGCGCGTCTCGTGCTCACGGCCTCGGGCGGCCCGTTCCGAACCAGGGACGCCGCCTATCTCAAAAACGTGCGGCCGGAAGACGCCCTCAAGCATCCCAACTGGTCCATGGGCGCAAAAATCACCATAGATTCCGCCACGCTCATGAACAAGGGACTGGAAATCATAGAGGCCTGTCACCTCTACCACATGCCTGCGCGGGACGTTGCCGTGGTGGTGCACCCTCAGTCCATCGTGCATTCTCTCGTGGAACTCGCCGACGGAGCCATGATGGGACATTTTGCCGTGCCCGACATGCGCGTACCCATTGCCGGATGCCTTTCCTGGCCTTATCTTTCCGACGGAAGAGTGACGGGCATCAGTCCGCTCGACCTCGCAAAGGTGGGAAGCCTCACCTTCGAAGAGCCGCGCCTCCATCTCTTCCCCTGCCTCGACCTTGCGCGCCGCGCCCTGTCCCAGGGGCATACCGTGGAACTCAACGCGGCCAACGAGGTGGCCGTGGAACGCTTCCTTGCCGGAAACATCGGCTTTACCGACATTCCGGCCCTGGTGCGGGACATGCTCGACGAGGCCTCGGATGTGCAGAACTTCGAGCTTGCCGAAGGCGCACTTGCCCCGCAGGTGGAACGCGCCCTCGAATCCGTGGAAAACACCGACGAGGCCACGCGCAACAAGGCCAGAAAATGGCAGGCCTGAACAGGAAAAACACGCTGCGCTCTTCCGACTGACGGAAAACGCGGCAAGTTCCGCCGCTCCGTTCGGCCGCACCGGCGGAAGCGACAAAAAACGCGCCCCGAAAACTGACGGCTCCGCCTCTTTTTCCCAACGGCGCGCCAAACCTCAACGGAGCGGACCCGGTCCGGCTCCAACGGGATACCATGCAGTCACTACTTCACTATCTTTCCTACTGGGATGCCGCGCTGGCCGTGGTGCTGGTGTTCGGAGGTCTCATCTTCTTTCATGAGCTCGGCCACTTTCTCGCCTTTCGCGCATTCAAGGTAGGCGTCATCACCTTTTCCATAGGCATGGGGCCGAAACTGTGCAGCTTCAAGCGCGGCAAAACCGAATACCGCCTCTCATGGCTGCCCTTCGGCGGCTACGTATCGGGCGTGGGCGAATACAGCAACGAGGTGGAAAGCCTCGGCTTCACGCAGGAAGAGGCGGTCAACAACCGTCCTGCATGGCAGAGACTCATCATTGCCTTTGCCGGACCGTTCATGAACATCGTCATTGCCTGGCTCATCTACTGGGGCCTTACCCTCTCAACCGGCCTTGCCGTGCCGCTCCCGCAGGCCGGAGCCATCGTGCAGAACAGCGCAGCCATGCAGGCGGGAATGCTGCCCGGCGACATGATAACGGCCATCGACGGCGTCACCATCGACCGCTGGTCGCAGGTGCCCGAAACCGTAGGCGCCTCCGGCGGACGCACGCTCAAGGTGGAAGTGCTGCGCAACGGCACCCCCATGACCTTCGACATGACCCCCACCCGCAGCGAACGCACCAATATTTTCGGTGAAAAGGAAACCGCATGGCTCATCGGCGTGCAGGCATCCGGCTCTGTTCGCTACGAACCCAAGGGATTTCTGGAATCCGCTTCACTCGGCCTGCGCCAGACCTGGAACATGATCGACATTACTCTCACCGGAGTGAAAAAAATGATCACCGGTTCCGTGGCCGCAGATTCCGTGGGCGGCCCCATACTCATTGCGCAAATGCTGGGCCAGCAGGCAGAAGCCGGCATTGTCCCCCTGCTGCTGCTCACCGCGCTCATCAGTGTGAACCTCGGCCTGCTCAACCTGTTCCCCATTCCCGTGCTCGACGGCGGCGCCATACTGTTCTGCATCGTGGAAATCATTGTGCGCCGCCCCGTGCCGGAAAAAGTGCAGGAGTGGTCCATGCGAGTGGGCGCAAGCCTGCTCATCGCCCTCATGATATTCGCCACCTTCAACGACGTTATGCGCTGGTTCAAATAAATGCGTGAACTCACTCTCATTCTGAACACTGCGGAAAAGCGCGTCCAGTTCGCGCTTTGCGAAAACGGCTCCATGCTCTGCGGCGAAGACTGGCTTGCCCAGAGAGGCGGAACCGAAATTCTCGCCCCGGCCCTGCGCGAAGCCTGCACGCGCCTCGGCGTCACGCCTTCGGCCATACAACGCATTGCCTGCGTGGCCGGCCCCGGCAACTTCACCAGCCTGCGCATAGGACTCACCACAGCCTCGGGCCTTGCCCGGGCCGTCAACGCAAAACAGGCCGGACTCAACTACCTGCAGTGCCTCGCCGCCAACGCCCCGGCCCTCCCCGGCGAAGAAATTCTCGTTCTCACCAACGCCCGCAAGGGCCTCGCCTACGTCGCCCGCTTCCGCGCCGATGAAAACGGCCTGCCGCAGCCCGAGGGCCGAACCTTCCTGCTGCCCCTCCCTCCCCTGCCCGAAGGAACGAACCTCGGCTCCCCGAACTTCGTCACAGGCAGCGCCCTCACAAGCAACCTCGACTGCCTGAAACAGGCCCTTCCCTCCTCCGCCCGCCTGCTCCTCGGCAACAACGCCCCAACCCTCGCGTCCCTCGTCGCCATGGAACAAACCATAAACTGGGATGATCAAAACGGCTCCGATATCCCTCCGCTCTATATGCGCGATTGCGACGCCGTGGAAAACCTCGACGCCATTGCCCGCGCCCAGGGCCGTACCCCGGAAATCGCCCACCAGGAACTCGAACGCCTTACCCACGCCCCCCTCGCTGAGTGAAAGGCAGAAAAGGCAGAAAAGACAGCGGGGGAGATAATCTCCCCCGCACCCCCATGTTTTGCGGGACGAGCCCTCACGGGCCCGTCCCGCACTCATGTCGTGTCGTGGAAATTTCCCCTTGACCTTTTTCCTTGTTTCCTTCCTCTTCCCGGCTTCCCGCTCTTCCTTGCCCAAATATCTCCATCGGCCGGACTTCCGACGTCGTCCGGCCCCCCGGAGCATCGAAAGATGGTAGAAAATCCCCCCATGCCTTTCGGACGTTGGAAAACAGCCGTTTTCTGCACCCGTTTTCCCCAGAGCGTTGAGAGTCGGTGAAGGGAAGCACCCGGAGCGTTGAAAAACGGAGTACCGCTTCAACCGAAAAGCAGGGCGCACGTTGGGAGTCGACGCACACTAACTTCCCACGTTTTTTCGAGCGTTGAACAGCGGCCGTTCCGTGCAGCCGCTTTCTCCCGGAACGTTGAAACGACCGGCCTTTGCCAAAGAAAGGTTCCCAGAGCATCAGTCAGACGCTCTGCCTAAACATCTTGGAAATCCTTCCAGGCTCACCGATGTTGACGCAACGCGGAAACATCGGTCGGCAACCGCAGGCGGGCGCAGCCGCGCACGCCTGCACTGAGTTTGCAGCCCGAAAAGAGCCTGCCGAGCCTTCCGGCTTCGGCGTCACTCCCTCTGCCCTCCCCGCCTTTTTCGAAGACCGACCCCAGATGTCCGCACGACGCCCGCCGCTGCGGCGAAGCCGCAAGGCGAAACAGGGGGGCGCGGGGGGAATTATTTCCCCCGCATCTGCCTTTTCTGCCTTTACACTTTCCGACTCCCGAGCAACTCAGCCGCCCGTCTGCTCCAGACACGCTGTACTGGCTGCAAGACTTGCACGACGTCCGCTGCGCTTACGGCGGAAGTAAATTCCGCCTGCTTGCGGCCGTCGGCCGGACTCCTGACGTCGTCCGGGGCCCCAAAGCGTTGAGAGTCGGTGAAGGGAAGCACCCGGAGCGTTGAGAAACGGAGTACCGCTTCAACCGAAAAGCAGGGCGCACGTTGGGAGTCGACGCACACTAACTTCCCACGTCTTTTCGAGCGTTGAACAGCGGCCGTTCCGTGCAGCCGCTTTCTCCCGGAACGTTGAAACGACCGGCCTTTGCCAAGGAAAGGTTCCCAGAGCATCAGTCAGACGCTCTGCCTAAACATCTGGGAAATCCTTCCAGGCTCACCGATGTTGCCGCAACGCGGAAACATCGGTCGGCAACCGCAGGCGGGCGCAGCCGCGCACGCCTGCACTGAGTTTGCAGCCCGAAAAGAGCCTGCCGAGCCTTCCGGCTCCGGCGTCACTCCCTCTGCCCTCCCCGCCTTTTTCGAAGACCGACCCCAGATGTCCGCACGACGCCCGCCGCGCGGCGAAGCCGCAAGGCGAAACAGGGGGGCGCGGGGGGAATTATTTCCCCCGCATTATTTGCCTTTCCTCTTCTCCGGCGTTTAAAATTCTTGCGGACTCTTTCAGGTCATTGTTTTATTTTCCGTTGAAAATACTGTTTAAAAGTTTCTGGAAGCGGGCGGGGTTCCGGCGGGAAAGCAACGGCGGCGGGGTTCCGCAATGATTTGAAACAAAGTTTCATTTACCAGTGCCCGAAATTTTGGTTATACACGATGTTGCGGGGGGGCACCCTGCATACAGTCATTGAATTTTGCAAAGTGAGCCTTTCCATGAACAAAAAGCTCCTTCTCGGCATGTTGGCGCTCCTTGCGGCGGGCGCGGGCGGTTTCTGGTGGTACGGTCAGCGCGGCACGGCCTCACAGATTCATTATCTTACGGAAAACGTGGTACGCGGCAGCATACGCAAGACGGTCAACGCCACGGGCGAAGTAGATGCCGTTCAGCTTGTCACGGTAGGTTCTCAGGCCTCCGGCAAGATCATGCAGCTCAACGCGGTAATCGGTCAGAAGGTGAAGAAGGGGGATCTCATTGCGCAGATAGATCCCACCACGCGGCAGAACGATCTTGACACTGCGCGCGCTCTGCTCAAGACCTACGAAGCGCAGCTTCAGTCACGAAAGATTGCGCAGAAGGTGGCGCAGACGCAGTATGATCGAGAGGTGAAGCTGAGGAAAACGGATTCCACCTCGCGGGCGAATCTGGAAGATGCGGAAAACACGCTTGCGGCGGCCAAGGCCAGCGTGACGGAAATGGAATCGCAGATACTGCAGCAGAAGATTGCCGTGAACACGGCGGAAACGAATCTGGGCTACACCAAGATCGTTGCCCCTCTTGACGGTGTCATCGTGTCCGTGCCGGTGAAGGAAGGTCAGACGGTAAACGCCAATCAGACCACGCCTACCATTGCGCAGATAGCGGATCTTACGGACATGGAAATCAAGATTGAAGTATCGGAAGGCGACATTCCGTTCATCCGCGAAGGGCAGAAGGTACGCTACACGCTGCTCGGCGCGCCCGACAAGGTATATACGACCACCATCACGTCCATTGATCCCGGCGACACCACGCTTTCGGACTCCACGTCCTCGACATCCGGCACGTCGTCGAGTTCGTCGTCAAGCTCGTCGAGTTCGTCGTCGAGTTCAGCCATCTACTACTATGCCAAGGCCCGCGTCCCCAATCCCGACGGCGTGCTGCGCATCAGCATGACCACGCAGAACGTCATTGAAATCGCGAGGGCCGACGACGTGCTGCTCGTGCCCAGTCTGGTGCTGGAGAACGACGGCCGGGGCAATTATTCCGTGCGCGTGCTCGGCAAGGACAACAAGGCGGAAGTGCGCAAGGTGGAAGTGGGGCTTACCAACAACGTGATGACGGAAATCCGCTCCGGTCTCAAGGAAGGCGAAGCCGTCATAGCCACGCAGATGTCGAGCGCGGAAATTGCAGACAGTCTGGCCAATCCGCGCAGCAACCGCAGACCTCCCCGCTGATGCGCGCAGGGCGCAAGGCTCCCGAAGCGGCTGAGAACGCGCGGCGGCACGGCCGCGCCTTGTGAATCATTCTTTGCAGAGAATCTCCCATGGTCACTCTCGAAGTACGCAACATAGGCAAGCATTACGGCAGCGGAGAAAGCCGCGTACAGGTGCTCAAAAACGTCAGTCTGAGCATAGAACGCGGGGATTTCGTCGCCATCATCGGCCAGTCCGGTTCGGGCAAGTCCACGCTCATGAACATACTGGGCTGTCTCGACACGCCTTCCGAAGGCACCTACCTTGTGGACGGCAAGGCCACGGAAGGACTTTCGCCCGACGAGCTGGCACGTCTGCGCGGAGAGAAGTTCGGTTTCATCTTTCAACGCTACAATCTGCTTGCCAGTCTGAGTGCGCAGGACAACGTGGCCCTTCCCGCGGTATATGCCGGCATGGAAGGACACGAGCGCAACGCGCGGGCGCATGAGCTTCTCATCAAGCTGGGGCTGGAGGGCAAAACGCAGAACAAGCCCAACGAGCTTTCCGGCGGTCAGCAGCAGCGCGTATCCATTGCCCGCGCCATGATGAACGGCGGAGAAATCATTCTGGCCGACGAACCCACCGGCGCGCTGGACTCCAAAAGCGGCGAAAACGTCATGGCTCTGCTCATGCAGCTCAATGCCGAAGGGCACACACTCATTCTCGTCACGCATGACAGGCACATTGCCGAATACGCCAACCGCATCATAGAAATCAGAGACGGCGAAGTCATCAGCGATCAGCGCAAAAAGCCCATAGGTCATCCCGAGGGGGCAAAGGCCGCCGTTTCTCCGACGTCGTCGTGGAAATACATGCGCGATCAGCTTGCCGAAGCGTTCCGCATGTCGGTGCAGGCCATACTCGCCCACAAAATGCGCTCGCTTCTCACCATGCTCGGCATCATCATAGGCATAGCCTCGGTGGTTTCCGTGGTGGCGCTCGGCCGCGGTTCGCAGGAAAAGATTCTGGCGGGCATCAACGCCATGGGCACCAACACCATCGACATCATGCCCGGACGCAGCTTCGGCGACCGCAATTCCGGCCGCTACACCACGCTCACCGTGGACGACTCCGACGTGCTGGCCGAACAGAGCTACATAGCAAGCGCCACGCCCTCGGCAAGCTCCAGCGGCAGTTTCGTGTACCGCAATCTCACGGCCAACGGCTCACTGAGCGGAGTAGGCGAACAGTACTTCAACGTCAAGGGACTGGAACTTGCGCGAGGCAGACTCATCAACCGCGCGGACATAGACGAGGCCCGCGCCGTGGCCGTGCTCGACGACAACACGGTGCAGGAACTTTTTCCCAACGGAGAAGACCCCATCGGCGCGGTCATACTTTTCAACAAGCATCCCTTTGAAGTGGTGGGCGTGACCAAGAAGCCCAACGCCACCTTCGGTCCGCGCAGCAACCTTACGGTATGGACCCCCTATACCGCCTACATGGCAAGAGTGTCCGGCAGCCGCAGCATTTCCTCGATCACGGTGAAGATTGCCGACGGCGTTTCCGCTCAGATTGCGGAAAAGGAACTTACCCGGCTTCTCACCTCACGTCACCGCGGCGTGACGGACTTCTTCACCATGAACACGGACAGCATACGTCAGACCATGGAAAGCACCACGACCACCATGCGACTGCTCATTTCCTGCATCGCCTTCATTTCCCTGCTGGTGGGCGGCATAGGCGTCATGAACATCATGCTCGTTTCCGTTACCGAACGCACGCGGGAAATAGGCGTACGCATGGCCATAGGGGCAAGACAGTTCAACGTGCTCCAGCAGTTCCTCATTGAAGCCGTGCTCATCTGCGTCATCGGCGGCGTCACGGGCGTGCTGCTTTCCGCGTGCATCGGCATGCTGTTCAACAGTTTCATTCAGGACTTCCCCATGTCGTTTTCCACGGGGTCCATCGTGCTGGCCATCACCTGTTCCACCTTCATCGGCATCATCTTCGGATACATGCCGGCCCGCCGCGCCGCCACGCTCAATCCCGTGGACGCGCTCTCCCAGGAGTGATTCCATGAAAGCCACGCCTTTTCTCTGCGCCGCGCTGCTTCTTGTTTCCGGCTGCGCCACACGCGACTACCAGATTCCTCCCCAGGGCATCATGAGCGAAAGCCAGATTGAACAGAACTTTCACATCGACCGCGAGTGGTGGAAACAGTACAACGATCCTTCCCTCAACACTCTGGTGGCCATGGCGCTTGAACGAAACATCGACCTTGCCCGAAGCACCATTACCGTGAACAAGGCTCTCTATCAGGCAAGGCAGTTCGGCGCGGATCTTGTGCCCACGTTTTCCGGTTCCGGCAGTGCGGCCTCCCGTACTGCGCTGGACAGCGGAACCGCCACGCGCAGCTTCGATGCTTCTTTCGGTCTGGCCTACGAGCTTGACCTGTGGGGTCGCCTGCGCGACTCCACTTCGGCGCAGGTATGGGAATATCATGCCACGGAACAGGACAGGGAAGCCACGAAACTTGCGCTCGTAAACAGCGTAGTGAACACCTGGTACAGCATGGCCTACACCACGCGCGCCCTGGAACTGAGCCGGGAAAGCCTCGGCTATTACGAACGCCTGCTCAAAATCATGCAGGAAAAATTCCGCTCCGGACAGACCGACGGCCTCGATCCCGCACAGACGGAACAGAGCCTGCTTGCCCAGAAGACCACCGTGCTCACGCTGGAAGAAGACCTGCGCACCGAAAAGCAGACACTGCGCGACCTTCTCAATCTGCGCCCCGATGAAGAACCGAACCTTCCCCTGCCCGACCTCCTTGCCGTAAAGGTTCCTTCCGTGGATCTCGACGTGCCCGTTGCCGCACTCGGCGCAAGGCCGGACGTGAACGCCGCCGAATTCAGACTGCTCTCCTCGTTCCGCAACGAAAACGCCGCCCGCGCCGATCTTTTTCCTTCGCTCACCATAGGCGGCACGCTCGGCGCCTCGGCCTCATCCGGTTCCGATCTGTTCCGTTCTTCCTTTATAAATGGTCTTATAAGTTTGAATCTTCCGTTTCTGGACTGGAATCGTGTAAAATGGAACGTGAAGATCGCCGAAGCCGACTTTGAAGACGCAAAGCTTGCCTATGAAAAAAGCGTCACCACGGCACTCAACGAGGTGGCCCTGTACTACGCCTCGCTGGGAAATGCAGAGCAACAGTTTGAAAATATTCAGAAAAAATATGACGCCGACCGCAGAGTGGAAGCGTACCGCAAAGCACGATATGAACAGGGGGCCGACGAACTCAAGGACTGGCTGGAAGCTCTGAAGGCACTCAACGACTCCCGCCTGTCGGTTCTGGAACGAAAATACGGGGTGATTTCCGCCTCGAATGCCATCTGGCAGGCCATGGGCGGCCGCATTTTCGGCAGATAAATAATTTATTCATGAGATTGACCTTTCTCTTTTTTCAGCAGAGAATCGCCCCATCTGTTTTCATGCCGGATGAGGCGATTCTTTTTTTCCCCTCCATGCTGAAACATTGAGATATAAGGACTTGATCATGAGCACATTCCGCAATCTTTCCTACGCTCTGCTTTTTCTTTCCATTCTGTCGCTTGCGATGATATTTCCCTTTTCCCGCGCATCGTACGGCATGACCACGTTTACCTGTCTCGGCGTCTTCATTGCCGTGTTCGCGGTCAGTCTTGTGGCGCTCATCGCATCGCTTACCATGTATTTTCACTCCAAAAACACGGCCATTACGGTGCTCAAGCGTCGCGGCGGCCGCGTATATGCCGAGCTTCTGCACCATAAGATTCTGCTCATCAGCGCCATCGACGGCGATAAGCCCGTTGCCGACTGGGATCATTACCTCTATAACCCAGACGAATTCCCGCGCATCAAGAAATTCCTCGGCGAGGAATATTTCCTGCTGCTCTCCTGCGATTCCTTCTTCTGCAACTCCAAGGCCGCCGAAGCCTACAACGCCTTCAAGACCCTGCACGACGACTTCGCCACCTTCATCCGTTCCGTGTCCTACGACCGCGTGGAATGCGCCAAGTTCAAAAAGCTCTATGAGAGAAAAACCGGCCACGAGCTGACCTCGTCCACCCCCGTGGAAGAATTCCAGAGCGAAGACTTCAGCGAAGCCTACGAAGCCCTGCTTGCCGCCAATGAACAGGCCCTGAATACCGTGGAAGGCCTGCTCACTAAAATTGAAAACTTCGAAATCAACCTCGGCAAGTACTACACGGCGGGCATTGCCTGGTCCACAACCAAAAAAACCCTGAACGCCCGTTATCAGGTGTGGCTGCACGCCACGGAAGTGTAAGAAAGAGAGATAGAGAGGATAGAATTTGCGGGGGAAGGGGAAAACCCTTTTGTAAAAGGGCTTTTCCCCTTCCCCCGCACCCCTATCCCCTTTCCTGAAACTTTTATTATTTCAAGCTGCTTTTCTTTTTCAAGGGCACACGGCGAAACATTCTTCAACCGTGCTGCCCTTTTTGGAAAATGAAAAGGAAAAGAGGAAAGTAAGTTTGCGGGGGAAGGAGAAACCCCTTTTGTAAAAGGGCTTTTCTCCTTCCCCCGCCCCCCCTATCCTCTTTCCTAAAACTTTTTATTATTTCAGGATGATCTCTCTGTTTTCAAGGGCACACGGCGAAACTTTCTTCACTGTGCTGCCTTTTTTTGTGCCTGAGCAGCGCACACGTTACCGCAAAGCGCAAGACCTCCCCGCCGCTTCAACAACCGTCATCGAAGTTTGCCGTCGGCCGGACTCCTGATGTCGCCCAGGACCCCAGAGCGCTTTGAGGCAGCCTTCCGGTCTGCTTTTGCAGCCCGGCCCTCGGTGTTCCCTCCAACATATCTGGGAATCTCATCCTTTGACCTCCTGTCCGGCCTTCGCCGGACAGGATAGGCCACCGCAGGTGGGTCCGACAGGACACACCTGCACTGAGTCCGCAGACCGAACAACGCCCGCCAAGACTTACCGTACCTCGCAGCCTCAGCCTTTCCAAACTCCCGTTCATTTTCGGCAACACGCCCTGCTCCCGTGCTCCCGCCCCGCCGAACGGCAACGCCGTCGGCGGAAACAGGGGGGCCCGGGGGGAATTATTTCCCCCGGCGGGGTCCGGGGCAGCGCCCCGAGTGCTCTTACCCGGTCTTCCTTCCACTCAATCCCGGGGCAGCGCCCCGCTGCTCCGGCCAGGATCCCTTCCTCTTCTCTCTCCGGGGTGCGTACTGAGACTTCAGGCAGTCGCTTTTTAAACGCAAAGGGGCGACCCCTGGAAGGGGCCGCCCCGGGAGTTCATCCAAGGTCAGGCCGTCAGATAAGCCAGCCCATGGGGATAAGGGAGAGCTTGGGGAAGACCGTCAGCAGGAGGAGCATGACGATTTCCACAAACACGAAGGGGAGCAGGTTCTTGACCAGGGCCGGCAGCTTGAGGTTGCCGATGCCGCACACCACATAGAGAACCGTGCCGACGGGGGGCGTGATGACGCCGATGCCGAGGTTCAGGATGAAGATGAGGCCG
>CALUPL010000053.1 GCA_944322635.1 uncultured Mailhella sp. | reverse complement strand
CAGGACGTCGTCATGACCAGGGACGGCAAGCTCATGGTCATGCACGACATTCTGGTGGACACCACCACCGACGTGGCCAAGAAGTTTCCCGACCGCCATCGCGACAACGGCCGCTACTACGCCTGTGACTTCACCTGTGACGAACTGCGCACACTGCGCGTGACCGAACGTTTCGATCCCAAGACCGGCAAGGCCGTGTTCCCGGGCCGCTTCCCCGATTCTCCCATCGGCTATCAGATCCCCACACTGGAGGAAGAGTTCTATCAGGTGCAGGGACTGAACAAGTCCACCGGCAGGAACGTGGGCGTGTACGTGGAAGTAAAGGAACCTGAATTCTTCATGACCCAGGGTCTGGACATTCTCAAGGCGACCATCGAAATGATGACCCGGTTCGGCTACAACAGCCCGGACAGCAAGGCCATTCTCCAGATCTTCGACTATGAGGCCGTGATCCGCGCCCGCGAGCTCGGCTGGAAGGGACAGCTTTGCATGCTGGTCACCGCCGGCGGCCAGGGCGCCAAGGACGACAAGGACCGCCACAAGTGGCTGACCACGCCCGAAGGCATCAAGGACATCGCCAGATATGCCACCATCTACGCGCCGAACTTCAATCTTCTTGCCGTGCCCACGGCCGACGGCAAGGGCTACACGCTGTCCAACCTCGGCGATCTGGCCCGCGAGAACGGCATGAAGCTGCACTCCTGGACGCTGCGCAAGGACTCTCTGCCCAAGGGCTTCAAGGACTTCAACGAAGTGCTGGACGTGTCCTTCAAGCAGCTCAAGGTGGACGGCATGTTCTCCGACTTCCCGGATCTTCTGGTGGAATACCTGAAGGCCAACAACATGCGCTGAACGCGCTGCGCAGGGGATGACTGAAGTTGAGCCGTCCCGACCCCGCCGCGCATCATGAAAAAGAAGGCCGATCCCTGCAAGGGGACCGGCCTTTTCTCGTTTCCGGGGAAAATGCGGAACGTTTTCTAGGATTTCTTGAAGCTTCTCGTCACGAGCAGCGACGCGCAGATGATGAGTCCGAGCGCGCTCCACTGGCGAAGCGAGAGCATCTCGCCGAGGATGAGAAATCCGAACATGGCCGCGGCGGCCGGTTCGAGACTCATGAGCACGCCGTAGGCCTGCGGAGGCACGATGCGCAGCGCCACGATTTCCAGACCGTACGGCAGGGCCGAAGCCAGAAATCCGACAAGAAAGGCCATGGGCAGCACGTCGGCAAGCACGTCGGGTCGGAAAAGCAGCGTTCCTTCGGCCGCGACGGCCCACGGCACGGCCACGATGGTGCCGGCGAGCATGCCCCATGCGGCGACGCTGACGCCTCCGCCGCCGGCACGGCGGCCGAACACGATGTAGGCGGCCCAGCCCGCGGCCGCGGCAAAGGCGAAGCCCAGCCCCGTGATGTCCAGCCCCGTTTCAAGCTGCGCCTTCGACAGCGGCAGAATGAGCAGCAGTCCGGCCACGGCGAAGACGATGCCCGCCACGTCCGTCCAGCGTCGCGAGGAGCAGACCGCCACCATGAGCGGCCCGGAGAACTCCACGGCCACGGCCATGCCCTGGGGAATGCGGGCCAGAGCCTGATAGAAGCAGCCGTTCATGAAGGCGATGGCCACGCCGTAGATCAGCACGCTTTTCCACTCTCTGCCCGAGGGGACGTGTCTCCAGGGACGGACCGCGATGAAAAGCAGTATGGTGGCGCAGGCAAGGCGCAGAGCCACGGTGACTTCCGGCCCCACCTGCACGACAAGGAACTTGGCTGCAGCCGTTCCCGCCTGCGTGGAGGTGATGGATACGATCAGCATGAGCAGTCCGAGATACGGCCCGCTCAGCGTACGGACGGAAGACGGCAGAAGCACGGGTCAGCTCCGGGGCTGCGGTTCCACATGAATGACGATCTGTCCGATGTCCGGCAGATCGGCACGGATGCTCTTCTCGAGACGTGTGGCAAACGCATGCCCCTCGCCCACGGTGGTGGCGTCGGAGCGGCAGTGGAAGGTGACGGTGGTACCGTCGTCGCCGGTATGCACATGAATGTGATGCGGTTCGCACAGAGGAGAGGACTGCATGGCCTTCTCTATGGCGCGCGTCACCTCGTCGAGGCTGACGGCGGGAGCCGCGCCATGGGAGCGGCAGCCCTGCGGCTCCATGTGCGAGACCACATAGACCGCGCCCACGCGCCGCCGCAGATCCGTCTCATAGGCCGTGACCTTTTCATGCGCCTCGGCCAGAGGCATGTCGTCGGGCAGTTCGATGTGCACTTCCACGTGCATGCCGTCGTCCTGCATGACGAGGCGCAGATTGTGGATCATGAGGCCGTGCAGGGAGGCCAGACGGTAGGAGGTGGCATACAGGTCGCGATGGTTCTCGTCTTCCGGCTCCATGTGGACCGTGGTGTCGGCATCGGGCAGAACGCCGCGGACCACGTTTTCCAGCATGGTGGCGATTTCGTGGGCCATGTCCACGCGCAGATCGGACGGCGCGGAGACCACCAGATCCACGAAATGTCGGGCGCCGCTTTCCCGTATGCGCACGCTGCGCGCCGGATAGGCGGGCGCGTTGGAGGCAAGCGCGGCACGCACCTTGCGCGTTTCCTCGCTCATGCCGCCGTCCATGAGCGTGAGCACGGCGTTGCGGGCCATGTTCCAGCTCACCATGAGCACGATGCCAGCCACGCCCAGGGCGGCCACGGCGTCGGCGCGGGTCAGGATGAGATGCGGCAGGGATCCCGGCTCGGTCCGGGAGGCGAGCAGCACGCAGGTCAGACCTGCAAGCACCACGGCCGAGGACCATATGTCCGTGGTGAAGTGCATGGCGTCGGCTTCCAGGGCCTGGGACTTGTGTTCCCGCGCCACCCTGCGCAGCATGGCGGAACGGCTGATGTCCACGGCCAGGGAAATGATGACCACGCCGAAGGCCCACCAGGAAGGCTCCACGGAACCGGCGGAAAAGAACAGGCGGTCCACGGCCTCGATGACGATCCAGGCGCACGTGATCACAAGGAGCACGGTTTCGGCCAGGGCGGCGAGACTTTCGGCCTTGCCGTGACCGTAGGGATGACGCTCGTCCGCAGGCTGCGAGGATATGCGCACCGCAAGACATGTGATGCCCGCGGCCACGAAATCGAGCGTGCTGTGCAGGGCTTCCGAAAGCAGACCAAGGCTGTTGGTTGAAATTCCCGCTATCAGCTTGATGACGGTCAGCAGCGCCGACCAGAGCACCGAGGAAACGGCGGCCTTTTTCTTGGCGGCATCGGCAAGAGCGGCCTCCTCGGCTGCCACGCGTTCCTGTCTTTCCTTTTCCCGTTCGACGTCCTCCAGACCGGACGGCGTCGCATCGCTGTATTTTGCGTCCATGAAAATCATCTCACAGAATAAGAACGTTTCTGTCTCCGAAGGGCAGAACCTCTTTTTTAATGGCGGGAAAATAAGGAGTCAAGACGGGAAGCTGCGCCGTGGTCCGCCGGAAAGGGAATACATGACTTCTGCACCGCGGTCCGCGCCCGCAAGACACTTTTTCCCCGTCCGCCGCGCAGGGATCATGAAAGTCCGCATCCTGTTGCCATGACGGTGCAAAACGGCTATCGTTGCCCCATTCATCCATCCACAGCAAGGAGTGTTCCATGCCCAGACATATTCTCATCACCGGCGCGACCTCCGGTTTCGGCCTGGCCACCGCGCGTCTTTTCGCCGCCGAGGGCTGGCACGTCGCAGGAACGGGCCGCCGTGCCGACCGTCTCGACGCGCTGCATCAGGAACTCGGCGACGCCTTTCTGCCCGTCCATCTCGACATGCGCGACAGAAGCGCGGTCATGGAAACGCTGGGGAATCTGCCCGGCGAGTGGAACGACGTGGACGTGCTGCTCAACAACGCCGGTGCGGCGCTCGGTCTCGATCCGGCGCAGAAATGCAGTCTGGACGACTGGGATGCCATGGTCGACACCAACATCAAGGGCCTGCTCTATGCGACGCGTGCGGTGCTTCCCGGCATGGTGGCGCGCAATCGCGGACACATCGTCATGCTCGGTTCCATTGCGGGCAACTATCCGTATGCCGGCGGCAACGTATACTGCGGATCCAAGGCCTTCGTGAAACAGTTCAGTCTGTCGCTGCGCGCCGATCTTCTGGGCACGAACGTGCATGTGACCAACATCGAACCCGGTCTTGCGGAAAGCGAATTTTCCATCGTCCGCTTCCACGGCGACACCGAAAAGGCCGCGGCCGTCTACGAGGGAACAAGTCCCATCACGCCGCAGGACATCGCGGAAACCGTGTTCTGGGTGACGCATCGTCCCGCGCACATCAACATCAACCGCGTCGAGATCATGCCCATCTGCCAGTGTCCGAGCGGACCGCTGGTCAGAAAGGGCATGTAGTTTCGCCCCGCCGGGACCGGAAACGATCCCGGCGCGTTCCGGACGCCCGTACGCATGCGGGAAGGCGGGCCGTCGCGTCAGGCAGCCCTGAACGCGCATCCGGACGCCTGCGCGCATGAGGAAAGGCGTCCGCTCCCTTTCCGCCATCTTCAGACAAGGATACAGGCCTCATGGAAGAAACCTTCGCCGAAATCTGGCTTCCGCACTACGTCTCCTACGGGGAGACCGACGCCATGGGCGTGGTGTACTACGCCGAATACATTCATTTCTTCGAACGCGCCCGCGGCGCGATGTGCCGGGCGTGCGGACTCGGCTACGGCAAGATCGAGGAAGCGGGATACATGCTGCCCGTGCGCGAGGTGGAATGCCGCTACCGTTCTCCCGCGCACTACGACGACAACGTGCAGATACGCGCCCGCATCGTGGAGTGGCGACGCGCCTCGGTACGCTTCCGCTACGAGATATACAACGAAGACCGCACGAAGCTGCTGTGCGAAGGCATGACCCTGCATGCCTTGGTCAACAGGGAAGGTCATCCCGTAGCCATTCCGGCATGGATCAGGGAAAGGATCTCGGTCCTCGCCCCGGACGACGCCGGTCTGTGACGGACCGACGCGGCCCCGGCGCGGCCGGAAGCGCGCAGAGACGCCCGGAAGACATGTCCTCCGCCTTTCGGGCGCCGTCCGGGAAGAAGACGCCTCCGCGCCGGACGGACGCCCGACGCATGGCGGAAGGACGACGCATGGCGGAAGGACGACGCGCCGGAACCGGAGCAGACTCTTTCCCGGAGACGCCGGCGGGCGCCCAGGCCTTCCCGACGCTGCGCGCAAAGGTTTTCCGGCTGCGCGGGCGGGCTTTGTATTGCCTGCCTCATGTTTTTTCTGTATATTCTCCCGCAGGGAACTTTTCACTTTCAATCTTTTCGTGAGGCTCACATGAAACGTCTTTCC
Organism: uncultured Mailhella sp.; assembly: GCA_944322635.1. GTDB lineage: Bacteria > Desulfobacterota > Desulfovibrionia > Desulfovibrionales > Desulfovibrionaceae > Mailhella. Next base: position 7,773 of record CALUPL010000053.1, on the reverse strand, counting down.
TGCATTCTGGCAGCCTTCGCCGTGCTGTGCATGGCGGCCGGCGCTCAGGCGAAAACCTATGTCAACGGCATCGACGCCAACTATCCGCCCTTCGCCTATGTCGGCGAAGACGGCAAACCTGCGGGATTCGACGTGGATTCCATGAACTGGATCGCCCAGCACATGGGCTTTGAAGTCAAGCACCAGCCCATGGACTGGGACGGCATCGTGCCCGCGCTCATGAACAAGAAGATCGACATGGTCTGCTCCGGCATGAGCATTTCTCCGGAACGCGCCGAAGTGGTGGCCTTCTCCGAACCGTACTACACCATTCAGAAGGTCATCGTGGTTCCTGCGGACTCCACGCTCACCGCCGATCAGGCCATTCACGGCAAGACCAAACTCGGCGTGCAGCGCGGCACCAACGAGCATGAACTTCTGGAAACCAGAAAGGTCGAGGAAAAGCTCGACTACGAACTGCGCTTCTACGACTCCGCGCCCCTCGCCGTGGAAGACCTTCTGAACGGCCGCATCGAAGCCATCGCCATGGACAGCGCTCCCGCCAACGACGCCATCAGCAAGGGCAAGCCCGTGAAGATCGCGGGCACCTTCGCCGAAGACGACGTGTTCGGCGTGGCCATCCGCAAGGACGACACCGAACTGCTCAACATCGTGAACGAAGGCTATCGCAAGCTGAAGGCCGATCCCTACTGGAAGGAACTCGAAGCCAAGTATCTGACCAAGTAATACGCAGGCGCTTCGGAGACCGGCCTCTCCGCCGGTCTCCTTTTTTGTCGCCGGACCGACGCGCGCTCTCCGGAACCGGCTCATTCCCGCAACGCGCAGAACGCCCTTTCTTCCGGACCTCCGGAACTTCATTTTCAACCGGGTTGCACAGTGCATATTCTTTCCACCATCATTGAAGCCTTTCCCTATATTCTTCAGGGAACGCTGGTCACCGTCGTTCTTGTGGCGGGCGCGCTGACCCTGGGCTTCTGTCTCGGCGTCCCCATGGCCGTCACGCAGGTCTACGCTCCCCGTCCCTTCGCCATGCTGCTCAGCTTCTATGTATGGTTCTTCCGCGGCGTGCCCGTTCTTCTGCTGCTCTTTCTCTTCTACTACGGTCTGTTCGGCCTCATGGGTCTTGAGGTCGGCACCATCGGGGCATCGTGCATCGTGCTCGGCATGACCAGCGCCGCCTATCAGTCGCAGATCTTCCGCGGATCCATCCAGTCCCTGCCCGCAGGTCAGTTCAAGGCGGGACGCGCCCTCGGCATGACCGATCTGCAGACCATCTGGAACGTGATTCTGCCGCAGGCTCTCAGACTCTCCATTCCCGGCTGGTCCAACGAGTATTCCATTCTCCTCAAGGACTCGGCCATGTGCTTTGCCCTCGGCACGCCGGAAATCATGGCGCGCACTCACTTCGTGGCCTCGCGCACCTACGAGCATCTGCCCCTCTACATCACCGCCGGACTCATCTATTTCGCCATCACCATGGCGGGCGTGACCCTGCTCCGCCGCCTCGAACGAAAAGCCCGCATCCCCGGCTACAGCAACTCCGGCATGTGATGCCGGGAGAGATCATGAACGCTCACCAGAACGATACCCCCATTCTTCGCGCGGAACATTTCACCAAGTATCTCACCGGACGCAAGATTCTCGACGACTGCTCCATCAGCATGCGTCCGGGCGACGTCAAGGTGCTCATCGGCCCCTCCGGCGCGGGCAAGAGCACGTTTCTGCAGTGCATCAACTGCCTGCTCGAACCCGACCAGGGCGAAATCTGGCTCGGCGAACGCAAGGTGGACTTCAAAAACACGAAGGAACTCTATGACCTGCGCCAGCACGTGGGCATGATATTCCAGGAATTCAACCTGTTCGACCACCTTTCCGCCGAACGCAACGTGGCCCTCGCCCTGCGCAAGGTGCGCGGCATGAGCCGCGCCGACGCCCTGGAACGCGCTCATGCGGAACTGGCCCGCGTGGGCCTCGAAGACAAGGCCAAACTCTATCCCGCACAGCTTTCCGGCGGTCAGAAGCAGCGCGTGGCCATTGCCCGCGCCCTGGCCATGGATCCCACCATTCTGCTGCTCGACGAACCCACCTCCGCCCTCGACCCGGAACTCGTGGGCGAAGTGCTCACCGTCATACGCGATCTTGCGGCCCACGGCATGCCCATGATCATGGTCACGCATCAAATGGAATTCGCCCGCGCCGTGGCTACGGAAATACTGTTCATGGAATCCGGTCGCGTGATCGAACAGGGCTCGCCCGAAGAACTTCTCGCCCCCGGCGCGCAGACCCGCACGCAGGATTTCTGCACGCGACTTCTGGAACTGTGCGGCGAAGCGGAACCTTCGCAGGAGGCACGGAGCTGACCATGCTCGACTTCATCGACATGAACTTTCTCACCGGGCGCGTCATGCCCTATCTGGATCGAGGTCTCATGATGAGTCTTCAGCTCATCATACCCGCCTCGCTCATCGGCGGATTCATCGGCGTGGTCATGGGCGTGATGCGCGTGTTCGGCACGCCCTGGATGCGTCGCGGCACCGACGCCGTGGTGGCCGTCATACGCGGCGTACCGCTCACCGTGCAGCTCATGATTCTCTATTTCGGCCTGCCCAGTCTGCCCGGCGTGAAAATCTATCTCTCGCCGTATGCGGCCGCGCTCATCGGCTTCATCGTGTGCACGGCCTCCTATCAGTCGGAATACGTGCGCGGCGCGCTGCTCTCCATACGACAGGGACAGATCAAGGCCGCGCAGGCCCTCGGCATGACGCGCTGGCAGACCATCTGGTCCGTCATCGTGCCCCAGGCCGTACGCCGCGCCCTGCCCGGCTGCGGCAACGAAATCATCTACCTCATCAAATACTCCTCGCTGGCGTACATCGTCACGTGCATCGAGCTCACCGGCGAAGCCAAGGTACTGGTTTCGCGCACGTTCCGCCCCACGGAAGTCTATCTCGTGGCGGCGTGCTACTACCTTGTCATGGTCAGCGCGGCCACATGGCTTCTGGCAAAACTGGAAAAAAAGCTGGCCATTCCCGATTTCGGCACGCAAAAATAAGCGCGCGCCCCAAGGCGATTTCCGCCGCCTCTCTGCCGACCGCTTGAACATGAACGCCCCACGCGCTACCATGGTTCCCTCGCGGTGAAAGACGCCGTCAACTTCTACCCCAGAGACGCATGACCTCACTCGACAAAATCCGCAATTTCTGCATCATCGCCCATATCGACCACGGCAAGTCCACCCTCGCCGACCGCATTCTGGAATACACCGGCGTGGTGAGCGCCCGCGAAGCCCGCGACCAGTACCTCGACAAAATGGATCTGGAACGCGAAAGAGGCATCACCATCAAGGCGCAGACCGTACGCATTCCCTACACCGACAAGGACGGCACGACGTACGTGCTGAACCTCATCGACACCCCCGGACACGTGGACTTCGGCTACGAAGTCTCCCGTTCGCTTGCGGCCTGCGAAGGCGCACTGCTCGTGGTGGACGCCACCCAGGGCGTGGAGGCGCAAACCCTCGCCAACGTCTATATGGCCCTCGATCACAACCACGAAATCGTTCCCATTCTCAACAAGATAGATCTGCCGAGCGCCGACCCCGACCGCGTGCGCCAGGAAATAGAGGATACCATCGGTCTCGACTGCACCGATTCCGTCGATGTGTCGGCCAAAACCGGCCTCAACATCGACAAGGTGCTCGACGCCATCGTGCATCGCCTGCCCTCGCCAAAAGGCGACCGCAACGCCCCCCTCAAGGCCCTCATCTTCGATTCCTGGTACGACAGCTATCAGGGCGTGGTGGTGCTCTTCCGCATCATGGACGGCACGCTGAAACTCGGCGACATCATCCACCTCATGGCCGGCGATCGCGACTACGAAGTGGTGCGCCTCGGCGTGTTCTCCCCCAACGCCGTGGACGTGAAGGAACTCGCCGCCGGTGAAGTGGGCTTTTTGTGCGCCAACATCAAGGAACTCGGTCACGCCCGCGTGGGCGACACCATCACCCTGCGCGACAACCCCGCCGCCGAGCCCGTGCCCGGCTTCAAGGAAGTCAAGCCCATGGTGTTCTGCGGACTCTATCCCACCGACGCCGCAGATTACGAAAACCTCAAGACCGCCCTGGAAAAACTCCAGCTCAACGACGCGGCCTTCTCCTATGAGCCCGAAACCTCCTCGGCCCTCGGCTTCGGCTTCCGCTGCGGCTTCCTCGGACTGCTGCACATGGAAATCATCCAGGAACGCCTCGAACGCGAGTTCCAGGTGGAACTCATAGCCACGGCCCCTTCCGTCATCTACAAGGTGGATACCACCGACGGCAAAACACTCACCATCGACAACCCCGCCAAGTTCCCCGACGGCTCAAAAATCAAGGCCCTCTACGAACCCTACGTGCGCATGGACATACACGTTCCCACGGAATTCGTGGGCAACGTGCTCAAGCTCTGCGAAGAAAAACGGGGCATTCAGCAGAACCTCGGCTACCTCACCACCAACCGCGCCGTCATCACCTACGACATGCCCTTCGCGGAAATCGTGTTCGACTTCTTCGACAAGCTCAAGTCCGGTACGCGCGGCTACGCCTCCATGGACTACACCCCCATCGACTACCGTGAATCCGATCTCGTCAAGCTCGACATTCTGCTGAACGGCGCCCCCGTGGACGCCCTCGCCGTCATCGTGCACAGAGACAACGCCTACCCCTACGGCCGCGCCCTCGCCCTCAAGCTCAAACGCACCATACCGCGCCAGATGTTCGAAGTCGCCATTCAGGCCGCCATAGGCAACAAGGTCATCGCCCGCGAAACCGTGTCCGCCTACCGCAAGGACGTGCTCGCCAAATGCTACGGCGGCGACATAACCCGTAAACGCAAGCTCCTTGAAAAGCAGAAGGAAGGCAAAAAGCGCATGAAACGCATGGGCAACGTGGAACTGCCCCAGGAAGCCTTCCTCGCCGCCCTCAAAGTCGGCGACGACGGCGGGAAGTAACGGAAAGATTTGATGATATGGTTCGCGGGGGAAGGAGGAAACCCTTTTGAAAAAGGGCTTTCCTCCTTCCCCCGCACCCCCATCCTCCTTCCGAAAACTTTTGTCTGGATGGAGAGCGACGCGATTTTTGCAGGCTCTCTCCGCCGTGCCATGACTGCAAACTCTTCCCGTGTCTTCCTTTTCCTCAAGAAAATGAAGACGACACGGACAGCCCCCCAAAACGGCCGCATCCGAACGCAAAGCTTCCCGGCAGGCCAGCCGGACGGAATCGGGGCATAGTCCTTCAAAAGCAGCCCGTCGCTGCACAAAACGTAAGTGCCCTCTCCTGCCCGCGCCGTTTTTCCCCTATCTCCCTCGCTCCGAAATTTTCCTTTTCATACAACGCGCCGGTTCCCTTTCGACGCTCCTCATTTCCACGAAGGCCATCATGAACGACATCTGCATACGCACGGCAACCACGGCCGATGCTCCCGCGCTTCTCGACATCTACGCTCCCTACGTCCGGACAACGGCCATCAGCTTCGAATACGAAGTCCCTTCTCTGGGAGAATTTGAAGGAAGGATAAGCAACACGCTTTCCCGCTATCCGTGGATTGTGGCGGAAATCAAGGGAACCGTTCTCGGCTACGCATACGCCTCGGCCTTCCATCCGCGCAAAGCCTACCAGTGGTGCGCCGAAGCCTCCATCTACGTGGCGCAGAACGAACGCGGCCGCGGCCTCGGCGCCATGCTCTACAGTGCCCTTGAAGAACGGCTGAAAAAACAGAACATTCTCCTGCTCTACGCCTGCATCGCCCGTCCGCCGAAAGAAGACGAACACCTTACCCTTGCCAGCATCCGCTTCCACACCTGCATGGGCTTCCATACCGTGGGAGAATTCCCCCGCTGCGGCTTCAAGTTCGGCCGCTGGTACGACATGGTGTGGATGGAAAAACGCCTCGCCGAACCCGCCGACCCGCCTGCCCCCTTTATCCCGTTCAGGAATTAGGAGGAGATTGGATGAGCGGGGGAAGGAGGAAACCCCTTTGAAAAGGGGCTTTCCTCCTTCCCCCGCACCCCCATCCTCCTTCCTGAAACTTTCATGTCGGCTGATTCGCGAAGTTATGCCGGACTTCGTGCCCAAATACTGCCTGAAAGCTGCCTCCGACGTACGGCCATTGCCGATATCCACGCGCGGACGCATGGAAAAGTCGGCCGAAGCAGACTCAGGAACACTTTTCCTTTGACCCTTCGATCATCAACGGGATATCATGGTCTCATCTCTCCCTGTTTGCATTCTTCTCGAAAAATGCAGACAGAGGAAAACACCACTTCCCGGAAATCCGACATGCAAAAAGCTCCTTTTTCGGCATTATTCCTGACGGCAATCCTCCTGCTGACCGTTGCTCCGGCTTCGGCAGGCAAGCTCTACTGCGACGATTTCGGAAACTGCACCGGCACCACGGACGACGGTGACCCCATACGCCTGTACACGGATGATTTCGGAAATACCACGGGCAGCATAGGCGACAGCTCCGTACGACTCTATACCGATGATTTCGGCAACACCACCGGCAGCATCGGAGACCAGTCCTATAGGACCTACACAGACGACTTCGGAAACACTACGGGAAACATAGGAGACAACTCTGTTCGTCTTTATTCCGACGACTACGGAAATACCACGGGCTCCATCGGCAGCGAAAGCTTCCGCTCCTACAGCGACGATTTCGGAAACGTCACCTGGTAGCCGCTTGCCCCGGCACGTCAATGCCTCCGTCGGGAAAAAACTTTCCACGCCTTCCCGTGGGCTGGAGGCCATGTCTCGACAGTCCGTTTTTCCCCAAGCGTCGAGCCTCGGCCTTTGCGCGGATGCTGTTTCCTCTGAGCGTTGAAAAGCGGCTGAAGGAAAGACACCTGAGCAGTGAGAGACGGCGGAAAGCCCCCACGCTTCTTGGAACGGTGAGAAGCGGCCGTCTTCAGCACTCCGGCTTTTCCCTGATTGCTGAAAAACGGTGTATCATTCAAACGAAAATCCGGCAGAAGCGAAGAAAAAACTAATTACCGACGAAAGGTTCCCAGAGCATCGGTCAGACGCTCTGCCGTAAACATCCGGGAAATCATTCCAAGCTCACCGATGTTGACGCAACGCGGAAACATCGGTCGGCAACCGCAGGCGGGCGCAGACCTTTTCCGACTCCGGAGTAACGCAGCCTCCCGTTTGCGCAAGACACGCTGTACTGACTGCGGGGCTTGCACGACGCCCGCTGCGCTTACGGCGGAAGTGAATTCCGCCTGCTTGCAGCCGTCGGCCGGACTCCTGATGTCGTCCGGGGCCCCAGAGCGTTGAGAGTCGGCTAAAAGGAAGCACCCGGAGCGTTGAGACTGCGGAAAGAAAAAAACTCACGCTTTTTTTGAACGGTGAGAAGCGGCCGCTTTCTGCCCCCCGACCTTTTCCGCCTCCTTGAACCGAGCGGCCTTTGTCAAGGAAAGGTTCCCAGTGCTTTGAACAAACGCACGGCCTTCAACATCTGGGAGATCCTTCCAAGCACACCGATGTTCACGCAACGCGGAAACATCGGTCGGCCAGCCGCAGGCGGGCGCAGCCGCGCACGCCTGCACTGAGTTTGCAGCCCGAAACGCCACTGCCAAGCCTTCCGGATCCGGCGTCACTCCCTCAGCCCTCCCCGCCTTTTTCGAAGACCGACTCCGGGTGTCCGCACGACGCCCGCCGCTGCGGCAAAGCCGCAAGGCGAAACAGGGGGGCGCGGGGGGAATTATTTCCCCCGCATTGCCTTTCCTGCCTTT
>CALUPL010000052.1 GCA_944322635.1 uncultured Mailhella sp. | reverse complement strand
TCTTCTTAGCGCAGCCGGCGCCCATGCCGAGAGCCAGAGCGAGAACCATAACCAGGCCAAAAGACTTCAGAGACTTCATGATAACTCCTCCTGAGAGTTAAGTCATAATATTTCTCTCTCCCCGCTCTTCCCTCTTTTTTAGAGCGTGGAAAGAAAACTGCACTTATCGGGCAGAACGGCATATTACCCTCGCCCCTAGGGATGTCAAGCTCGTAAGGGGGGGATTTAGCCCAGAAATTTAAATTATTTTACTTTCCCCAGCTCGGGAACGAGGCATTGCCCGGTCCTGTGGGCACATGCTTGGCCTCGCCGCCGTGACGCGTGGTAAGGTAAATCTGGGAAGTTCCGCTTCTTGTGGACGTGAAGGCAACGAAATAGCTGTCGGGAGCAAAGGCAGGCTGTTCGTCTCTGCCGGGACCGAAGGAAATCTGCTGATCGGTGCCCGTGACCATGTCGTGCACGAAGATGCGGAAACCCGAAGGCGTGGCCTTGGTGTAGGCGATGAGCGTACCGTCGGGACTGATGCAGGGCTCGGAGTTGTAGGAGCCGTCCATGCTCACGCGGGACACGGTACCGGTGGAAAAGTCCTTCAGAAAGACCTGCGGGCTGCCGAGACGGCTGGAGGTGAAGGCCATCTTGGTGCCGGTGGAGTCAAAGGAAGGCGACACGTTGATGGCGGCGCTCTGTTCCAGAGGACGTTCACGCTTGAACTGACGGTTCAGCAGGAAGATGTCGGGATAATGTCCGGTGGAAAGACTCACGGCCACGCGGTTGTCGGGCAAAAAGCACGGACCGATGACGGTATTGCCGGGGAAGCGTACGCGCTTCACGGTATTGTTCAGACGATCCCACACGCCGAGAGCGTGAGTGCTGTCGTCGAGATGGCTGAACACCACGTAACGGCCGTCGGGAGACCAAGAAGGCGACATGGCCGCGCCGGGAATGTTGGTTACCTGGCGCAGATCGCGGCCGGTGGCGCGAACCACCCACACGTCACGCTTGTGCCCGTTGCCCTTCACAAAGGCAAGAGAACTGCTGAAGAAGCCGCGCGCACCGGTAAGGGCGGCCATAAGATCGTCACAGAAGCGGTCGGCCACATTGGGCACTTCGGTATGGGTCACGCCGGAATAGGCGTTGCCGAACACGAACTTGCCCGAATAGGTTTCAAACACGCGCAGTTCCACGGTGGAATTTTCCCTGTCGCCGGAAGGCCAGTGCGCGGTGACCAGAAGATCCGCGCCCGCAATCTGGAAACGACGGAAATCCACGTCCGTGCCCTGCCAGGCGTTGAGCACCGTGCCGCCGAGCACGGCGGAGGAAGGAATGAGCTGCATGAACGGCAGGAAATTGAGATCGGCCACTATGGCGTCGTTCAGCTCCGAACCGAGGGCCGTGGCGCGCTGACCGGGAGCGGTAAGCGGAGAGGCCATGGACAGCTTTATCTGATTCTGACCGGGACCGTAAATGTCCACCATGGTTGCAGCACGGCACGGCACGGCAAAAGCCAGCGCCAGCACCAGCAGCACCGCCACGCGGACGCTATAAAAAAGATGAAGAATTTTGCGCATATGACACCCTTGCATGAAATTTTCGGACCCCCGTATTCCCGGAGGTCGCAGGGAGGCTAGAGCATATTCCCGCGCGTCTTTGCGGTCAAGTACGCGAAAAGGCGGGTTTCCCGCGGAACTTCACGAAAAAATCTTCCGAAAAAGAAAAGACCCTTCCAAAGAAGGGTCCCGCATCGGAGCTGTCACGCGTTTCAAAGGTGTTCCCTCGTCCAAAAACGTTCCGGAAGTTTCAGCCGTCCCGGCCTGGCCCGGACAGGATACCTGCAAGGACGGTCCCGAAAGAAAAAAGGAACGTTCCGCAGCGAACGGACATTCTATGCTTTTTCGCCCTGTTCCGCCGCCTGAAGCGCGTCGATCTTTTTTTCTCTCGGCAGACGCTTCACGCGACTTTCAAGACGCAGCGCCGCCGAGCGGGAAAAACCGTGCGCGCAGGCCTCAAGCGACACGGGGCGCCGACCTCTGGTATAGCGGGCTCCTCCGGCAATATCGCCGTTATGCATGGCCACGCGCCGCGCAACGTCCGTGGTCGAGCCGCAATAGAGCGTGCCGTCGGCGCAGCGCAGAAGGTACACGCTCCAGTCGCTCATGAACGCTTCTCCCTGCGGGGAGCTCCGAGAATCCAGCCGAGTCCCGCAAGAATCACGCAGAGCGCCGTGTTCAGGCCCACGTTCAGAAGGGCGAAAAACGCATGTTCCGTACCCCAGAGCGTCACCGTATCGAGCGCGAAGGAAGAAAACGTGGTAAAGCCGCCGAAAAAGCCCGTGGCAAGAAAGGCCGTGGCCGTGGGATAACCGTGCTTCACGCGCGAAGCCGTGCCCATGAGCAGGCCGAGCAGAAAGGAACCGACCATGTTCACGCACAATATGCCGAGCGGAAAGAGCACGCCCGAAACGTTCATGACCGTCCAGCTGATCTTGACGCGACATACCGCGCCGAGCGCGCCGCCGAACAGCACCGCCACCACCTGCTTTGCAAACTGCGTCATATTCATTCTCCGCCCGAGCAGGGCGTTGACGTTCAGAAAAAAAGGACGGACGGCACGGGGGGTTCATCGAACTTTCTCCCCGCCCGCCTTCCTGCTGAAATCTAATCCACGCGAAACAGAAAAAGGCCGAGAGACGCGGCTGCGAGTCCGAGAACCAGGTTCAAAAGCACGTTTGCCACGCCTTTGCCCACATAGCCCTGCTGAAAAAGTCGGAAACTGTCCAGCGAAAAGGTGGAAAACGTGGTGAGCGCGCCGCAGAATCCCTGAAGAACGAAGTCGCCGACAATTCCCGAAGGCTCGGACGCGTACACGCTGCCGATGACGAAGCAGCCGAGAACGTTGACGATAAGCGTTCCCACAGGAAAAAAAGGACCGAACGCGGCCGAGGCGAACATTCCCGTAAGATAGCGGCACAAAGCACCGAGCGCGCCGCCCGCAGCGACAAGCAAGACAGAATTCATAAGAGTCACTCCAGTGGCAGGAGAATCCGAGCTTTTCGGCGTATTGTCAACGCCCGGCCGAAAGGCGCGCGGCAGGCCGCCGTTTCCCGAACCTGCCGAACGCCTGTTTCCCTTCCGGCTCGTGCCGAAAGAGGAACGGAAGCGGCGCCCTCCATGCCCGGATGCGCCGCCCGCCGTGATTCAGAGTCTGTAGGCCGACTCGCCGTGCAGGGCTTCGTCAAGACCTTCCAGCTCCTGCTCGTAGCTCACGCGGATGGGACCGAAGCGGCTGATGACCTTGAGAATGACCCATGTGGCACAGAAGGACCACGCGGCCGCAACCACGATGCCGAGAAGCTGAAGGAAGAACTGCTCCACGCCGGCCTGCACATGATTGATGGCGGCCGAAGCGAACACGCCCACCAGCAGAGCGCCTGTCACGCCGCCCATGCCGTGGGCGCGCCAGACCTCAAGCGCATCGTCGAAATGCAGCTTTGCCTGCACGCAGCGGGCAAAATAGCAGACCACGGCTCCGGCCGCACCTATGATTATGGCCGCCCACGGCGGAACGTAGCCCGCGCAGGGCGTAATGGTGGCAAGACCGGCCACGGCGCCCACAAGAACGCCGGAGAAGGAAGGTCTTCTGGAAAAGTGCCAGTCGAGGAACATCCATACGAGCATGGCGATGGAACCCGCAATGGTGGTATTGGTGAAGGCGTAGGCGGCAAGGCCGTCACCCGCATAGGCTCCGCCCGCGTTGAAGCCGAACCAGCCGAACCACAGAAGCCCGGCGCCCACGGCCACAAGAGGCAGGTTGTTGGGCTCGGGATGACTTCCGGGAGCCACATCGTCGCGCGGGCCGAAGAAAAGCACCGTGGAGAGGGCGGCAAAACCGGCGTTCACGTGCACCACTATGCCGCCCGCAAAGTCCATGACGCCAAGTCTGCCGAGGAATCCTCCGCCCCATATCCAGTGACATACCGGAATATAGACGAAAATCATCCACAGCACGAGAAACTGCAGGTAGCCGCGGAAGTTGAAGCGTCCTGCAAAGGCTCCCGTGATGAGAGCGGGCGTAATGATGGCGAACATGAGCTGATAGGCGAAGAAAAGAAGGAAGGGAACCGTGGTGGCATAGTCGGGGCTGGGCTCGGCTCCCACCTTGTCCAGGGCAAAGTGATAGGTGATGTCACCTATCACGCCGCCCACGTCCGGCCCGAAGGCCAGACTGAAGCCGCCGAATATCCATATGACGGCAATGACGCCCATGGAAATGAAACTCTGCATCATGATGGTGAGCACGTTCTTGCGCCGCACGAGTCCGCCGTAAAAAAAGGCGAGTCCGGGCGTCATGAGACACACCAGCGCCGTACAGAGCAGAATGAAGGCGGTATCTCCCGAATCGACCGTGTACATGAAACACTCCCGTCAGGCTGAAGGTGAAGCATTGCCGCGCGGATCGAGTCCGACATGAGGCAGCAGAAAAAGCCACGCGGCAATGACGAAGGGAAAGGTGAGCGTAGGTATGCCTACGGGCGCGAGCGCCGCATTGAGCGCCCCCTGCGCCACAACGGTGAACACCGTGGCCAGCAGGGCATAAAGGATGACCCGCAGGCCCGGACGGTAGAAGGTGGTGCCCATGCCTATGGCCGTAAGCACGGCGCTGAACTGATAGAGTCCCGCACCCACGGAAGCGCCGTCGGCACCGAGAAGCAGCGCCGCAACCATGGCCACAAGAGATCCGCACCAGCCGAAAACCGCGGCATAGGGCGACGAGACCGCAAGACCCACGAGAAAAAGCACGCCCGTCACCGGATCGTTTATGAGAAACACCTGCGACACACCGGAAAGACTGGAAAGAAAAAGTGCCTCCGGCCCGAAGAGAGACATGGCGTCATGGGGCAGCACGGGCAGAGACGGCCGTGGCAAGGCAACGGCGTCGAAGCCGGAAAAGCTGTAGGAGGCAAGAAGAATGAACCACGTGGCGAAAACAAAGGGGCCGGTCATGGCCGATACCTTCCACGAGGAGAACACGCGGGACACGGCCATCATGATGACGGTGGAGAACATGGCGCCGAGCACGACAAGCGCCCAGCACACGGGGCCACCTTCCAGAAACACGGGCAGCGCGCACCCCACGAGAATGCCGTTGTAGCCGTGCAGTCCCTCGGCAACTTCTTCACGCGGCGCGCCGAGCAGGCAGGCCGTCACCGTACCCGCCAAAAGCCCGACAAGCGCGCACCAGAACATTTCCAGGCTTCCGGAATTCCACGCGCCCCAGGCTATGCCGCAGAGAAAGAAAAATCCCGTCCACGGCGAGTTCTGAAACATCACCTGCCCGGCCCCGCGAAGAAGCGCGGAGATGAAACCTTCTCCCATACGGGCCTTGCCGGCCGGGATGTTTGCACCTTTCGTCATCATGCCTGCACCTCCTTTCAAGCCTCAGCGCCAGAGAAAATCGGGCGGCAGCGGTCTGCCGAGCGCCCTTTCCCGCACCAGCGAGTGAAATTCCCGCATTTTCGCCCTCACGCTCTCCACGCCGTGACCGAGCACGCGAAACGCCACGCCCGCCTTTTCGGGCAGCTTCAGCGCGCCCCAGGCAAGCTCCTTCGTCACGGCGCTTCCCGCATCGCGCGCAAGATCGTCCACCAGGGCGGCGGGCACCAGCGCAAACATGCTTCCGAATATTTCAAAACCGTCCATGACGGCCGCATTGCAGAAGGAGGAACTGTCGGGTTCCAGCACAAGGCGCTCTTCAAAAACGGGCTCCTCGTCATCGCTGCGGCACACGTGAAAGCCGGCCGAGTAAAGATCGAAGCCGAAAAGTTCCTCCTCGTGATGCCAGCGGCGTCCGGGAACGAGCATCTCGCCGTAAAGAAAACAGGCCGACTCGGGCAGCGTGACCCAGGTATCCTGCACGTAGCGCGAGTGCCGATGCAGAATGAGCGGATCGGGCACGTATTCCAGCCAGCCGCCCTCCTCCAGGCGGAAGCGCTGCAGCTGCGAGGCGTGGTTGTGATCCATGACGTGCACCTTGGTGGCGCTCTGCGTGGTCACCAGCGCATGAGCGTTCTTTCCCGCGCGCACGTCCAGCACCATGCGGTCGCCCTGCACCACGCAGCCCGTGGCGGCTATGGTGATCACGCAGGCCATGTCCGGCTGCGACTCTTCCCAGTACAGGGCCTTCTGCGCAAGCAGCGGCACGCGACGGTCGAGATCGGCCAGCACCGTCTTTCCGAGCCTTTCGTCATACCGGAAGTCCAGTCGGAGATAGCCCTTCTTTCCCACGGCGGCGCTTTTCATCTGCGGCGGCTCGTCGCGGTAGCTCTCAAGCTCCACGGCGCCGCGCTCAAGCTCCTCCATGGCTCTGCCCGCCGCCTCGAAGCTGGAGCAGTCGGGAGCCTTCCGCTTTGAAGAAGTTCTGCCGGAAACGCGCTCACGCATGGGAGGCCCCTTCCTCGGCATTTTTCCGGGCTTCTTCAAATCTGTCGGCAGGAACGTCGAAAAGCGCGTCGCGCATGATCCAGTCCGCCAGAACGTCGATGTTGTGTCCGGTCATGCAGTTGGTGAAAATGAAGGGACGGTCGCCGCGCATGAGCCTGGAATCGCGGTCCATGACCTCAAGGCTCGCTCCCACGTAGGGGGCAAGATCTTCCTTGTTGATGACCAGAATGTCGGAATGGCACACGCCGGGACCGCTCTTGCGCGGAATCTTGTCCCCGGCGGCCACGTCGATGACGTAAATGAAAAAGTCGGCAAGCGCAGGGCTGAAGGTAAGCGTGAGATTGTCGCCGCCGCTTTCTATGAACACCACGTCGCTGTCGGGAAAACGTTTCTCCAGCTCCTCCACGGCGGCAAGATTCATGCTGGGATCTTCGCGTATGGCGGTATGCGGACAGGCTCCTGTTTCCACCCCCACGATCTTTTCCGGCTCAAGCACGCCGGCAAGTTCGCGCTGCACATGCTTTGCATCCTCGGTGGTCACGACGTCGTTGGTGATGATGAGAGGCCGCACGCCGCGCTTCATGAGTACGGGCACCACGGCCTCAATGACGGCCGTTTTGCCGGAGCCCACCGGACCGCCGACGCCGATACGGGTAATCTTTTTCATAAAAGAGCCTCCTTCAGCTCATAAAAAGACGGACGCGAGAGCGCGCATGAACGGCCGAAAGTATTTCCGTCATGGGAGCATAGCCCGTCATGTGTTCCAGCGGCGTGGCAAGAGCCCGTCTGCAAAGGGATTCAAACTGTTCGGAACTGCGGTACAGCACGGCCTGCGCGTCCAGATGCGTCACGCGCATGAGCCTGAGAGAGGCATTCAGAATGCCCATGGCCACGCCGTAGAAATAAACGGTGAGCCCTTCCTGCAGAAGCTCCTCCTCTTCCCTGCCGTCCGCGCCGCACACGGGCTTTCCGGCAAAGGCCGTGGCGGCGAAAAGCACCGCCAGCGACACGGGATAAGAGCCTGGCGTACTGCCCGTGGATATCTGGGAAAGCCAGCGGGAAAGAAGCGGCGAAGGCGCGGTTTTCGCGCCGAGCTCCGCCAGCTTGCACCCGGTTTTCGTCATCATGTCCCGGAATTCTTCGGGGAGCTTGCGCCGGTACAGGGCCAGATCGATGTTCCGAAGCCTCGTGAGCGTACCCTCCGCCATCTCTCCTCCGGAGCTTGCCGGATCGGCGGCAAGGGCGCGCATGGCAAAGGCAAGCCCTACGGCATCGCCCGTGGAAGCCTGTCTGAGAGCCGACACCACATACTGCTGAAGCGTGCGCGCGTCGCTCACCACGCCCGTCTGGGCCGCAGCCTCCAGAGCGCTGGAAAAGGCAAAGGCTCCGGTGGGAAGCATGGAATCGCCGAACTGCATCAGCCTGACCAGAGAAAGAATGTCCACTGCCGCCTCCGTACCCTGATCAGACGTGATGATGACCGTGATGGTGATGCTCGTGCCCGGAAAGCGGACTTTCCGCCCCGCCGAACAGAAGCCTCGCCTCTTCACCGGAAAGAAGGTCGTACACGCTCTCACCGGACAGGAAGGCATAGGTCACGCCGGCAATGTCGTGCGTATCCATAACGGCGCTCATGACCTTTTCATCCGCCGTCATGGGAACATAAACCACGCCGTTCTTCACAACGGCGGGCCAGTGCTGATTGCCGAGCGCGTGTCCGAGCCTCACCGCCGAAGAAACGGCTCTCTCCACGCCGAACGCGGCAAGTCCCGTCAGATCCACCGCCATGACGGGACAGAGACGTATGCGGCATACCACCGCGCTGCGTGCGTTCTCATCCCATTCCAGCACGTCGCCGTCACGCAGACTCTCTCCCCTCTCCAGGGCCACGGCCATGCTTCTGCCGTTCTCGGTCTCCTTGCGCAGACGATTCTTCTGAGCATCCCACTGCGAAAGCTCCAGCCAGTCCACGGAAGCGTCGCAAAGTCGCGCAGCCCATGCCGCATCGGCCCTGTTTCCCAGTACTTTTTCTATGATTTCCACAGGTTCCCCCTGAAGATTGCATTCGTTGTACGTTTGGCTGCGCTTTGAGGCAGAAACGCTCTTCGGACTCTTGAAAGGCTTTTTCCGAACAAAGACTTCATGCCCGCAAAACGCGCCTTCTCTTCCGTGCCGCTCTGCTCAGGCCTGCGCTTAGGGCCGTTTTCTTCCGTCTGCGGCGATGCCGGTCTCTGAGCGCATTCCGCGCACGCAACGTGCGTCCGGACAAGACGAATCTTTCTGCACGTCGTCCTTCCTAAACGCTCCCGTCCGAAGGCGGCCTGCCGGAACGACTTACGGCGCCTGCCCCGCTCAGGGGCCGGGCCGGCGCACGTTTCTGCACCGACTCCCGGCCCCCGAACGTATGTTCCGGCACGCGTGTCCGGCCTTGCCGGCTGTTCGCGACCGCACGGGCTCCTAGCTGAAGAAGTACAGCTGGGCCAGGCTGGCATTCTGAACCGGAGGCACCGTAATGTGCACTCCGTCCACCATGACGGCGAAGGTTTCGGGATTGACTTCGATGTGAGGCGTAAGGTTGTTTCTCACCATGCAGTGCTTGGTAAGGCTGCGTATGCCGTGCACGGCCTCGAGATGACTCTTCAGGCCGAGCTGTTCGCCTATGCCGCGGTCCATGGCGGCCTGCGAGGTGAAGGTGTAGCGGGTGGACTGCAGGCACCGGCCAATGGATCCGAACATGGGCCGGTAGATGACGGGCTGAGGCGTGGGCAGGGAGGCGTTGGGATCGCCCATGATGGACCAGGCTATGGCCCCGCCCTTGATGACCATGTAGGGCTTGGCGCCGAAGAACTGAGGCTGCCAGAGCACGAGGTCGGCCACCTTGCCGGTTTCCACGGAGCCGATGAGGTGGGACACACCCTGAATGATGGCAGGGTTGATGGTCACCTTGGCCACGTAGCGCAGCACGCGGAAGTTGTCGTTGTCTGCGGAGTCTTCGGGGAGCTTGCCTCGGGCCGCCTTCATGGCGCTTGCCGTCTGAATGGCGCGAATCCAGTTTTCACCCACGCGCCCCATGGCCTGGGAATCGCTGGCAATGCAGGAAATGGCGCCCATGTCGTGCAGCACGTTTTCCGCCGCTATGGTTTCGGGACGGACACGGCTTTCCGCGAACGACACGTCGGAAGGCACGTTGTGGTTCAGGTTGTGGCAGACCATGATCATGTCGAAGAGTTCCGCCTGCGAATTCACGCCGAAAGGCAGCGTGGGGTTGGTGGAGCTGGGCAGAACATTGGGCTGTCCGGCCACGCGGATGATGTCCGGAGCATGACCGCCGCCAGCGCCTTCGGTATGGAAGGTGTGAATGACCCGGCCTTCCATGGCGGCTATGGTGTCTTCCACGTATCCGGCTTCGTTCAGGGTGTCGGTATGAATGGAGACCTGCACGTCCATCTTGTCGGCCACGGAAAGCGCGGCGCGGATGATGGCGGGCATGGCGCCCCAGTCCTCGTGAATCTTGAAGCCGCAGGCGCCGGCCTCTATCTGCTCGCGCAAAGGCTCCTCGTTGTAGGCATGGCCCTTGCCGAGAATGCCGAGGTTCACGGGCAGAGCTTCGGCCGCCTCCATGATGCGGTGAATGTTCCACGCACCGGGCGTGATGGTGGTGCCGTTGGTACCGTCGGAAGGTCCTATGCCGCCGCCGAAGAAGGTGGTGATGCCGTTGGATATGGCGGTCTGAGCCTGCTGCGGGCACACGAGATGCACATGGGCATCTATGCCGCCCGCGGTAAGAATGAGATGTTCGCCGGAAATGGCGTCCGTGGAGTTGCCCACCACGAGGTGCGGATCCACGTTGTCCATGACGGCGGGGTTGCCCGCCTTGCCTATGCCGACGATATGACCGTCGCGGATGCCGACGTCGGCCTTGATGACGCCCTGCACGGCGTCGATGATGGTGGCGTTGGTAATGACGAGATCGAGCACGCCGTTGTCCCGCACGGAACGGGAATCGCCGCCCTCGCCTGCGCGCAGCGTCTTGCCGCCGCCGTAAATGACCTCGTCGCCGTAGCCGCGCAGGTCCTTTTCAATTTCTACGTAAAGATCCGTGTCGCCGAGCCTGATTTTGTCGCCCACGGTAGGGCCGTACAGGCTGGAATACTCCTGTCTTGAAATCTGGGGCATGTCGCAGTCCTTGGGTTAGAGCCGTTTCATCGGAAAAGATGCCGGTTCCGCCCGGCGCGCTCCGGGAAAAAGTCCGGTCAGTCGCTCCGCCTGCGGAAAACACGGCGTTATGCCGGAACGGACTGTCCGGCGTTTTCGAGCGGACGAAATGAAGCGCTCCGACCTGTCAGATCTTCGCGCTCTTGAAGCCGAGCGCGACGGCTCTTTGTATTTTGACCGCCTTGCCGTGCTCGTCGCCGGTCCAGGCGTCCACAAGGTTGTTGAAGCCGTACACGCTGGAAAGCCCGCCGTAGGGAACGAGGGAAACCGTTTTCTCGTCCCCGGGTTCAAAACGGATGGCCGTGGTGGAAGGAATGTTCAGCCTCATGCCGTAGGCCGCGGCGCGGTCGAATTCGAGAGCGCGGTTGACCTCGAAGAAGTGAAAATGGGAGCCTACCTGAATGGGACGGTCGCCGGTATTGCGCACCTTGAGAGTCAGGGAAGGCCGGGACTCGTTGAACGTAATGGGGTCCGAGGCGAAAATGCATCCGCCTACGGAAGCCTTGGGCGAATCTGCCATGTGCTGCCTGCCTGTGTTGTGCCGGGGAACGACCTCGGCGTGAAGAAAACGAACGAACCTTCGGCCGGAACGCAAAAAGGCGTTTCTCAGCTTATGGGATCGTGCACCGTGACCAGACGGCTTCCGTCCGTGAACACGGCCTCAAGCTGCACGAAGGGAATCATGTCGGGCACGCCCTCCATGACTTCGTCGCGGGTGAGCGCCTTGCGGGCGTCGTTCATGACCTCTTCCACGGTCTTTCCGGCGCGGGCGCCTTCGAGAGCCGTGGCGGTGATGATGGCTACCGCCTCGGGATGATTGAGCTTCAGCCCTTTTTCCCTGCGGCGCTGAGCCACTTCCGCCAGAGACAGCACCATGAGTTTGTCGATTTCTCGCGGGGTAAGGTGCATGAGACCTCCTTCTGATAGAGATGGAAAACGGCATTCTGCCGTTCTCAGTCACAACACTATCGTCGTGCCCGTGAGCGGGATATTGTAATAATGTGACGGGCCGTGAGAAAAATGACGGTCTCTTCTTCCGGGCGTCTCTCTCGTCGCGCAAACGGCGTTTTCCCCTCAAAAACAAAAAAGCGGCCCGAAAGCCGCTGTACGGATTAAAAAACAAAGACTCCCGGATGAAACCGGGAGTCTTTCCATTCATGGGGTTCCGCTTCTGCGTCATGCGCAGAGACGGCAAACGGCTTACTTCGACGCGGTCTTCTTTGAAGAAGTCTTCTGCGCCGTTTTCTTTGCCGACGTTCTGGAGGACGTTTTCGAAGCCGAAGCCTTTTTCGAGGACGAAGTCTTCTTCGCCACGGCTTTTCTGCTCGAACTCTTCTTCGAAGAGCTGACCGACGATTTCTTGCTCGACGAACTCTTGCGCACCGAAGCGGTCTTTTTCGTTTTTGACGAACGCTTCACCACCTTGCTCTTGGAGCCTGAGCGGCCGGACTTGGAAAGAGCCTTGCGGGCCGCGGCGGCATCCGCCTCCGTGCCCTTGGCGACCACCTGCTTGGGCGTGGGCAGATAGGTCATGGGGTTCATCTGTCTGTTGTCGAGCAGAAGCTCGAAGTGCAGATGCGGCCCCGTGGAACGGCCCGTGGAGCCGACACGGCCTATCATGAGTCCCTGAGCCACGCGGTCGCCCTTGCGCACGAGAATCTGACTCATGTGGGCGTAGCGGGAGACAATGCCGTCGTCCTGCTGTATTTCCACCATGTAGCCGTAGCTGCTGTGATACTCGGCGCACACGACCGTGCCGCTGCGGAAGGCCATGATGGGTGAGCCGAGAGGGGCGCGTATGTCTATGCCCTTGTGCGAGCGGCGGGAAGAACGCCTTACCCCGTAGGGGGAAGTTATGCACACGGTTTCGCCGGTGGAACACAGTGCCTCCTTCGTGTGCATCTCGGCCAGCCTGCGCGCCTCTTTACTGTTGGGTGCAGGCATGTTCCACCGACTTTCTTCTGCCGACGACGAACGGTTCTCCATCTGAAGAAGCCCCGAGGGCAGCTGCCACGAAGAAGGATCCGAGGTCAGTTCCAGAGCATCGCCGTAGGGAGCGTGATGCTCCGCAAGCTCGGAAACGCTGAGCGAATCGCTTTCCACCAGCGTTCCGGGGGACGTGGAGGCCAGATACAGTTCTCTGTCGAGAACAAGGGCGGAATCCACATCCTTCTCCTCCTGCGCGAGAGCATTCTCCATCGCCGTCCCGGCATCCTGCCGCTTAGGCGCACAGCCCGCAAGGCCCGTGCAGGCCATGAGAGCACAGCAAGTCACAAGAGAAGCAATCTTTCGGGCTGACGACATTCTTTCTCCTTGGATCTTCCAGAAAAAGATTCCCTTGTTTTTATCATACCCCGGAAGAGCGCAGGCCCCAAAGGGTCAGCATTCCCTCACGTCCAGAATGACGGCCTCGTTTCTCAGGGGATTCACCTTGCCGAGACGAACGTGCAGCTCCTGGCCGGGAAACACCTTTTCCCCGAACAGCGAACGCTTGCCGCGCAGGCCGAGCTGCACCTCGGGCAGGCTCACGCTCACCCACATGTCGTTCTCCTCCGCCACCTCGGCCTTCCAGCAGCATTCGTCGCCGTGAGCTCTCGCCTGCTGCTGGACATAGAGATACTTCCAGTAGCGCGGACGGAAGCGCTGCACCTGTCCCGCAGCCTCAAGCCGTATGGAAAGATGCATGAGCATGTCCGAAAGCTCCTCGCGCGACCAGCGCAGTTCGCCGCGCGTGATCATGCTCAGAAGCTGCGCCTCGTTCACGAGATCGGTGAAACGGCGCAGCGGCGACGTGACGGGACTGTAGGCGGCAAGACCCATGCCCGCATGAGGCCTTGCGGAAACGTCGAGAGAGGCGGCCACAAGAATGCGCACCACGCGGGCAATGTCCGGAGCGCTTTTCCACACCCCGGCGTATTCCTTGGGCACGGCCACGTCCTGGGTGCGGAAAAGCAGAGGCACGTCGTTTTTCACGGCCCATTCCGCAAGTGCGGCGTTGGCCACGACCATGAGTTCGGCCACAAGAAGCTGGGCCCTGGGCGCGGAAGGATACGGCTTGAGCTTCACCGTCGTATCCGCTCCCTCGCCTTCAAGTTCGAAATCTATTTCCGGCCGCTCGATGATCACAGCGCCGTGTTCCACACGGCAGGCCAGGCGTCTGTCGCTCATGTCAGCGGCGAGGCGCAGCGACTGCACAAAGGGCGAAGCGGCGTTCTCTTCGCCGTTCAGAGCAGCCTCGCAGTCGGGATAGTTGAGATTTTTCGCCACCTTTATGGAGGCAAAGCGGAAGGAGCCCTCACCGAGCGTTCCGTCGGGAGCAACGTGCGCGCCCACCACGAGAGCGGGCCTCAGCTGGCCTTCAAAAAGACTGAACGCCCCTTCGCCGAGAGCCTCGGGCATCATGTGACAGTTGCCTTCCGGCAGATAGATGCTGGTGGCTCGGTGAAACACGGCCTTGCCGAGAGGGCTGTCGAAATTCCAGAACCATGCCGGACAGGCAAGAGCCACTTCCATGTTCCAGCCGCCGCCTTCGGCCGCGGCAATGCGGAAGGCGTCGTCGATGTCGCGGGTGGTTGCGCTGTCTATGCTTATGAAGGCCGAATCCTCGACGGGAGGAAGATTCTCCCCGCTTTCCACGGCCTGAACGAGCGCCTGCGTTTCTCCGGCAAAGGCCTCTTCCCACGCCGTGCCCGGCTCATAGTCCGCACGGTCGAGCCAGAAGTTGTAATGCTCGGGCACAAGGCCCCACGTCATGGCCAGAAGAAGCGCGAGATGAGGATCGTCGGGCAGGCCCTTGGTCACCTGCTTCCAGAGAGCCTCGTCCTCCACGGTTTCGGGATCTATCATGCGGGCGCGGAGCATCCGTTCCAGTCTGTGCCGCACGGACTCTTCCGGCGCGGTGGAAAGATCGGGTGCGGGATGACGGCCTGTGCGCGCCTCCCACAAACGGCGGAACCAGTCCGCTCCGCCGCACACCATGGCCTCGCGCACCCGCGCGGCCTCTTCGGCCTGACGGCGCGACTCCACCGTGGCCGCATCGTAAATTTCAAACTCCGGCGGCTGAAAGCGAAAATGCGTCTTGCACTGCAGAAGCGCCCTTCCGCAGGCCGCCACGGCATCGGCGTCGGGGCTGGTGTAGCCGAGTTCGGCAAACCACTCGGCCGGCGCCCTGTCCATTTCGCCCTGCGCCATTTCCCACAGTTCCACGGGCGCGACTTCGGAAGTCAGCCTTTCGCGACGCTCCCGATGTCTGTTCAAAATATCGACCACCGCATCCTTGCTCTGTGCGGCGGAATAGGAAGGGCCGGACCAGGGAAGAATGCGCGACGGCGACAGCGTGGTTTCCCGGCGGTTGGGCAGAAAAAGACGCAGTTTGCCCTTCTGCTCCTCCATCACCCACGCTATCTGGGGCTCATTGCCCTGCATGAATTCCACTATACAGCCCGCGGCGGGATTCTGCACAATATGCGATGCCATGTCTCGTTCCTGAAAAGCAAATGTGATCGGACCGGACCCGACAGCCTGAAAAGACTCTGCGCCTCGCGTCATGCGCGAAGAACGGGAATGGCCGAAAGGGGAGACGCCCCCTGGGGACAGTCTTGAAAAAGCCGTGTCGCGGCCTGTCACGGATGGAGAAGAGTCATGATTCCCCGGTCGCAGAAGGGAGACATGAAGAGAAGGCATCCATGACAATGCCGGGGAATATGCGTTTCCCCGGCATGCTGCATCATCAATGTCTGAAGGATCTCTGGCCGGTGAACACCATGGCCACCTGAGGTTCATGTTCGTTGCAGGCCTGCACCACTTCCCAGTCGCGGATGGAACCGCCGGGCTGGGCAATGGCCGTCACGCCCTGAGCCATGACCACGTCCACGCCGTCACGGAAGGGGAAGAAGCCGTCGGACACCACCACGGAACCGATGAGACCGCCCTTGCTTTCTCTGGTTTCACGGTTGATCTCTTCCAGCGTGGCTGCGGCTTCGGCATCGGAAAGGGCCTTCTGCTGAAGCTCGTACAGGGAAAGGCCGGTACGCTTGAAGGAAAGCACGTCGGCATGCTTGGTGTAGGCCTTGTGAATGGCAAGTTCCGCGCAACCCACGCGGTCCTGCTCTCCGGTGCCTATGGCCACGGTGGCGCCGTTGCGGGCAAAAATCACGGAATTGGAGGTGACGCCGGACTCCACGGCCCAGGCAAAGAGCAGATCCTCGGCTTCCTGTTCCGTGGGCTTGCGGGCCGTAAACACGGTGCCGTCCTTCTTGGTGCCGGTGGCGGGAATGAAGTCATCCACGCTGTTGATGCGGTTCACGAAGGACTTCTGCATGACAATGCCGCCGTCGGTCAGGCTCTTGAAGTCGAGCATGGGCACGCCGCAAAGCTCATCGAGATGCGCGAGGCCGGGCAGCTCGAAAATGCGCAGGTTCTTGCGGCCCTTGAGCACTTCCACCACGCCTTCCTCAAAGGCGGGAGCGGCCACAACTTCAAAATACTGGGAGGCAATGAGTTCGGCGCACTTCATGTCCATGGGACGGTTCACCACCACGGCACCGCCGAAAGCGGCAATGCGGTCGCACCAGAAGGCGTTGTTCAGCGCGTCGAACAGCGTGTCGGCCCAGGCGGCGCCGCAGGGATTGTTGTGCTTCAAAATGGCGGCGGCGGGCTTTTTCGTGAGATACTGAAGAATGTTGCAGGCGTTGTCCACATCGGTGAGGTTGGTCTTGCCCGGATGCTTGCCGGACTGCACCATCTGCTTTTCGGTAAGGGCGGAAACTATGCCCTGACGGGGGGAACGCCACTTGAGATTGGCCACCTTGTTCTCGCCTTCCACGAATTCGTAGAGGGCCGCGGGCTGATCGGGATTTTCACCATAACGCAGGCCGCGCACTTCGCCGCCCATTTCCCAGGTACGCTTGTGATAGGTAAGCACGCTGTCGCCCAGCGTAATGGTCATGGTATCGGGGAATCCGTCCGCAACAATGGTGCGGTACATATCTTTCAGCTCGCTCATATCAACTCCGCCTCGGCAGTAAAGATGTTTGGAAGAACCGCTGCGACCTGAGGCCGCACGGCAAAGGAACGCGCCGATCGGCATACGTCCCCGGGGGAGTTCATTTTTTTATCATAAAAATCCGGTGCGGGCAAATTGCCGTTTTTCAGCTTCCCTCCGGGGAAGACGCCGCAGAATTCATTTGCCCGCGCCGCGCTTGCAGGATATAAGCAAGGCGAGTTCACCAGCGAGGAAAACAATGGAAAAAATGCTGCTCAAAATGGCCCGTCAGCTCAACGCCATGGACGAGGCCTCCCTCATGGCTCTGTGGAACAAGTACATGCAGCGCGTGCAAAACTTCGACGCGTCACGGGAATGGGAGGAGGCGACCATAGTACTTTCCCTCATCCAGGCCGTACGAGGCAAAAATCAGCTGTTCAATACGAAATGGGAGGAACGGGAGGCAATCAGAGACGCCCCCGAACCGGAACCGAAAACGGAAGACATGCGCCCGTGGCGGCGCTTTTCTCCTGCTTCCGACAGAAAGCCCGCGGAAAGCAGAAGAAAGGCCACGGTTCATCAGTTTCATCCGCTCCCCTGACGGCAGGTCGAAACAAGCGAAAAGGCGTTCCGAAACATTCGGAACGCCTTTTTTCTGCCGGCAAAAGGGGAAACGCCTCTCTCTTCTTCAGAACGGAGACGCGGCCTGCGCGCCGCCGCTCCATGGGACAAACCGTTTCCGCGTCATCCGACGGGAGCTTGCCCACCCTGCACGGCGCGTACCGCCGGGCAGATGAATGCCGCCGTGCTCACGGCCGGAAAAACGAAAGAGCTCCCTTACTTTTTCTGACAGCGCGCGCACCACACCGTGGCGCGCCCGGCCACGCGTCCGGAGGAGAGCTTTCTGCCGCACGAAACGCACTTCTCCCCCGCTCTGCCGTACACGCGGAAACGGTTCTGAAACGCCCCCACGTCGCCCCGCGCCGTGCGGTAGTCCCGTATGGAACTGCCGCAGTCGCGTATGGATTCGAGCAGCACCTCCACAAGAGCGCGGTGAAGGCGGAAAAGACGCTCGGCCGAAAGCAACTTTCCCGGAGAGTCCGGACGTATGCCCGCCCGAAACAGACTTTCATCGGCATAAATGTTGCCCACGCCCGCCACCACGGACTGATCGAGCAAAAGAGCCTTCACGGCCCGGCCCGACGAAAAGCGCGCCGCAAATTCCGCATCGGAAACTTCCAGAGGCTCCGGCCCGAGTTCCCGCCAAAAATTCCAGCGTTCCATTTCCCGCGTCGAAAGCGCCCTCACCTGCCCGAACTTGCGCGTGTCGTCAAAAAAAAGCTGTCTGCCGTCATCGAGCGTGAAAACGATGCGCGTGTGCTTTTCCGGTTTCGTGTCCGCGGAATACACGAAGAGCCTTCCCGTCATGCGCAGGTGAAAGGCCAGAGCCGTCACCTCGCCGGGCGTTCTTCCGCCAAGCGCAGGACGACCGCGCTCAATGCCCTTCTCCGTATAGACGAGAGGCCAGAGCGAAGAAGCGTCCGGCGCGGGAATCTCCTTCTCAGGACAACTCGCGGGCAGCACGGCCGCCCCGCGGGAAAGATGCAGCAGAAGAAGCTTGCCGCGTCTGCCCGCTGCCGTGATCACAAAGCCCCCGGCCGCCACCTCTTCCGCCGGTGTCTCTCCCTGCCACGTTCCGGCGTTCAGCACCGTTATGTTCACAATGCGCCGCCCGCATACCTGCGGCGCAAGCGTGCGCGCCACGGTTTCCACTTCGGGCAGTTCCGGCATGACTTCTCTCCCTGCGTTGAAAAACGGCGGACAGCTTCCGCACGATTCAAAAAAATCCGAGGCGGTCATCCGGGCTGCGCGCCTCTCCCTCTCCGGGACGGCGCCCGCCCGTTCCGGCCCCTCGGAAGAACAAAAAAGAAGGGAAGGAGTTCCCCCCTTCCCTTCCGGGAAAACGGACTAACCGGCGATCTTCTGCTTCAGAATTCTGAAGGCCTCGTCGATGCCCTCAACGTTGCTGCCGCCGGCCTGAGCCTGATCGGGACGGCCGCCGCCGGAACCGCCGATGGCCGCAGCCACGTCGCGGATGAGCGCGGGCGCAGTGAAGCGGTCATGCAGGTCCTTGGAAACGTAGAGAATCATCTGAGCCTTGCCGTTGTCTTCCGCCACAAGGCAGGCCACGCCGGAAGGCATTTTGGAACGAACGTCGTCCATCATTTCGCGCAGCGCCTTCACGTTCATGGCGCCGGCCTTCACGGCCAGCACCTTCACGCCGGCAATCTCTTCCACGGCAGACATCACGTTGCCGCGGCTTGCTGCCTGGGCCTTGTCGAGTTCCTTGCGCAGGCTCTTGATTTCCTTCTGCATGGCCTCCACGCGGGAAGCGAGGTCGGAGGAACGGACCTTGAGCAGGGAACCTACGGCATTAAGCTCGGCACGGCGTTCGGCCATGACGTTGTAGGCGTTCCAGCCCGTGGCGGCCTCTATGCGGCGCACGCCCGCGGCCACGCCGCCTTCGGACAGAATGACGAAGGAACCGGCCTGGCCGGTACGGGAAAGATGCGTGCCGCCGCACAGTTCCATGGAGCAGGGGTCGGCGCCTTCGGCGCCCATGCTCACCACGCGCACCTTGTCGCCGTACTTTTCATTGAAAAGCGCCATGGCGCCGCACTTCACGGCTTCGTCGTGATCCATGACGCGGGTGGTCACGGGGTAGTCGGCCATGATCATGGCGTTCACCTCACGTTCAACGGCCGCAATTTCTTCGTCGGTCATGGCCGCAATGTGGGTGAAGTCGAAGCGCAGATGGTCGGGGCCCACGGAGGAGCCGGCCTGATGCACGTGGCTGCCGAGCACCCTGCGCAGGGCTGCCTGAAGAAGATGCGTGCAGGAATGGTTGCGGGCCGCGGCCACGCGGTCGCCTTCGGTGACTTCCATGGACACTTCCTGCTCGGAGCGGATGACGCCCTCGGTCACTTCAATCTGCTGCACGGTGAGCGTGGGCATGGGCTTGAGCGTATCCGTCACGCGGGCCTTGCCCTCTTCCGTGGAAATGAGGCCGGTGTCGCCGCTCTGACCGCCGGACGCGCCGTAGAAGGGGGTCTGAAGGGCCACAAGGTAGCCTTTCGCTCCGGCTTCCAGCTTTTCCACGGGAAGCGCGTCCTCATCGAGAAGCGCCACGATGCGGCTGTCGGCCTTGAGCGTGTCGTAGCCCACGAATTCCGTCTGCATGCCCTCTTCGAGCAGACCGCGGAAACGGGCGGCGAGGTCCTTTTCGCCGGATCCCTTCCAGGCCGCGCGGGCACGGGCGCGCTGCTCCTGCATTTTTTCGGCAAAGCCTTCCTCATCCACGGTGAATCCGCGCTTGTAGGCCACGTCGGACACGATGTCGAGCGGGAAACCGTAGGTGTCGTTCAGGCGGAAGGCCACTTCGCCGGGAATCACGGTCTTGCCTTCGGCGGCAAGCTTTTCCAGTTCGCCGTCGAGCATGGCGAGGCCCTTGTCGAGAGTCACGCGGAAGCGGTTTTCCTCCTCGAACACCACGCGGGAAATGAAGTCGGCATGTTCGCGAAGTTCGGGATAGTCGTCGCCCATGACGTCCACCACCTTGCCCACGGTCTTGTAGAGAAAGGCCTCGTGAAGTCCCATGAGCGTGCCGAAGCGCAGGGCGCGGCGGATGAGGCGGCGCAGAACGTAGCCGCGGCCTTCGTTGGAAGGCAGAATGCCGTCGGCGATCATGAAGGCGGCGGCACGGCTGTGGTCGGCAATGACGCGAAGAGCGGTGTCCACGTCGTTGGTGTCGGGGGCGGAGAAGCTGTACTTCACGCCTGCAATGGACGCGGCGTACTGAATGATGTCCTGGAAAAGATCGCAGTCGAAATTGGAACGCTTGCCCTGGCACACGGCGGCAATGCGTTCAAGGCCCATGCCGGTATCGATGTTGGGATGCTCCAGCGGCACGCGCACGCCGGGTTCCTTCTGATCGTACTGCGTGAACACGAGGTTCCATATTTCAAGGAAGCGGTCGCAGTCGCACTTGCCTATGCCGCAGTTCGGACCGCAGGACATGTCTTCGCCCTGATCGATGTAGATTTCCGAGCAGGGGCCGCAGGGACCGGTATCGCCCATGGTCCAGAAATTGTCCTTCTCGCCCATGCGGGTGATGTGATCGGCGGGCATTCCGGCGATTTCCTGCCACAGATTGTAGGCCTCGTCGTCGTTTTCGTACACGGTGACGTAGAGCTTTTCGGCGGGCAGGTGCAGCTCCTCGGTAACGAACTTCCACGCGAAGGTGATGGCCTCGCGCTTGAAGTAATAGGCAAAGGAGAAGTTGCCCAGCATTTCGAAGAAGGTGTGATGACGGGCGGTACGACCCACGTTTTCAAGGTCGTTGTGCTTGCCGGACACGCGCAGGCACTTCTGCGACGTGGCCGCGCAGCGGTAGGAACGGCGCTCCTGACCGAGATAGAGCTTTTTGAACTGCACCATGCCGGCGTTGGTGAAGAGCAGCGTGGGGTCGTCCTTGGGCACGAGGGAAGAGGACGGCACTATGGCGTGACCGTTCTTTTCAAAAAATTCCAAAAATTTGTGACGTATTTCCTTGGCAGTGAGCATATATTCTCCCGATGGAGCCTCAGTTCGGCCCCTCATAAGAACGGGGGAAGAGTCTTCTTCCCCCGCAACGTTCCGATTTCATGGGCGGAAAGCAGGACGCAGCAGCGTTCCGTTTTCATGCCCGGGTCTTCCCGAAGAAGACGGCTCGCGCAGAAGGCGCGGACCGCCCGGCTTTGCGGACGGACAAAACGACACGCCGAAAGGCCTTCCGCCTTTTCCCGCGGAGGCCTCAGCGCGTCGGAAAAATCTAGTAGCCTTCGTCGTAGCTGTCCTCGTCGCCGGGAATGCCTTCGCCCTCGACAGGAGCAGCCACAGGGGCGGTCATGTCGGCACCCACGCCGAGATGTTCCTTGACCTTGGCTTCTATTTCATCGCGAAGGGCTATGTTCTCATTGAGCATGTCGCGCACTCTCTCGCGGCCCTGCCCCAGCTTTTCGTCGCCGTAGGCGTACCAGGCGCCGCTCTTGTCCACAATGCCCGCATCCACGGCCATGTCGAGAATTTCGCCCGCGCGGGAAATGCCCGTGCCCCAGATGATGTCGAACTTGGCTTCACGGAAGGGCGGGGCCATCTTGTTCTTGACCACCTTCACGCGGGTGAGGGAACCGTAGGCCTCATCGCGATCCTTCAGGGTCTGCACGCGGCGAATGTCCATGCGCACGGAGCTGTAGAACTTGAGCGCGTTGCCGCCGGTGGTGGTTTCGGGGCTGCCGTAGCCCATCTGGCCTATCTTCATGCGTATCTGGTTGATGAAGATGACGCAGGTGCGGGACTTGTGAATGGTGCCGGTGAGCTTTCTCATGGCGTGCGACATGAGGCGCGCCTGGCTGCCCACCTGGGTTTCACCCATGGCGCCGTCGAGTTCGGCCTGAGGAATGAGGGCGGCCACGGAGTCGATGACCACGATGTCCACGGCGCCGGAACGTACCAGCATGTCCGCAATATCGAGGGCCTGTTCGCCGTGATCGGGCTGGGAAATGAGCAGCTCGTCGGTCTTTACGCCGAGCCTTGCCGCATAGGAGACGTCAAGCGCGTGTTCGGCGTCGATGAAGGCCGCCACGCCGCCCAGCTTCTGGCATTCCGCAATGATGTGCAGCGTGAGCGTCGTCTTGCCCGAAGATTCGGGGCCGTAGATTTCGGTCACGCGGCCGCGCGGCACGCCGCCGATGCCCAGCGCCAGAT
>CALUPL010000051.1 GCA_944322635.1 uncultured Mailhella sp. | reverse complement strand
CGCTTCATCGCCCATGATACTGCGCATTTTTACGTGGGAAAGTAGGCCGATGCCAAGGTTATCTTTGGAAAGGCTCCTGTTCAGGAGCCTTTCGTCGTTTAAGGGCCGCTCCTTCGAGCGGCCCTTTTGCGTTTAATCTCCCTGATACAGAAGGTGAGTCAGCAAGGCAGGCCGGGGGCTCTTTGTCTCGAGCCTGTTCCAGAGCTTCTTTCTTCGGGCAGCGTCTTCGGGGCGTTGCAAGAGGAGGACTTTTGGGGAGCAGGGGATTTTTTCAGCGCTTTCCTGCAGGGGAACGATTTTCCCGCTGAGAAATAAGGATACTGGGTTCCGTTTCTTTGCTGAAAATTCAGAAGTGAATTGAGAAGGTGGGCTTGCTGTACGTTTCAACTAAGGGCGGTGTTGACGGCGGTGTGAAAGCTGCTGCTCTCAACAGTCCACCATGTTTTTCACAACGTCATTTATTCGGCAGAGCCTTACGCAAGACCTCGTGGAAATTCGGAAGGAACTTTTCCAAGCTAAGTGCGGTCCACCGAGAGACAGTGAACCTGCCTCGTGAGGGGAGGATATAGTGCTGCGGCATTTTTCCACTCCTCAATCAGGCTGAGCAGCGCGCGTTTGCCCGTGGGCCTTACATATTTTGGGGGAGAGCCTTGCCTTCACGCTTGAAATGAGGCCCGTTACCCTGCTGTTGCTGATAAGGGCAACAGAAAATTTTTTGTGTATTTGCTTGGGATGCCCGTTTCCTTTCATGTTGGGCCAGAACGGCGGACATCTCCGGTTTTCTCTGCACGCACCATACGTTGCTTGCAATGGCGTGCTCCCTTTTGTCTGTACCGACCTTTTTCCATGGCACTGAAAGACTTTTTCCCTTCGGCGGTAGAACAAAGAAAGCTGGCTTGTAGCTGCTCGTCAGGCTTTGCTCCATGGGTTATTTTCCAAACACTCTCGTCAGCCGTGGGCGGGGGGTACATTGCCGTTCTAACTTGTTTGCGCGGCAGCGGGCACAGACTCATCTGCTTGTGCAGGGTATCCCTGCTGCCGAGCTTTCGGAAGTTGTCGTTTCCTTTTCGTTTTTAGAACGCATTCTGGGGATATGATTCGTATGCTGGTATAAGGCAGCAGCTCAATCATGCGCTTTTTCAGCTTTTGAAAAAGGCGGACAGTCCGCGACATTCGAAGGCATTTGGGGAGGATTTTTCCGTTTAGCGGCGAAGGGCAGGAGTGGGAGCAAAAAAAGAACAGGCTGTCTGACCGGCGGTACACGCAACGACATTTTGGGAACAGCACATTCCATTTGCCTGGGCAGAAAGGCAACGATGCGGCTCTTTGCCGTTGACAGCAGAGTGTATTGAAAGACCAAGCTGCAGAAGGGGTTCATGTCTCTGGTACATTTTTAGAACACTGCGGAAAAGTCGAGGGAATCGGCTTGCCGTACCCCTCAGGAAAAAATGGACGCCGTTTAAGATGTACTTATGATAACATGTTGTTAAAAAAGAAAAATTTGTTTTTTATCGGTAGAAAATGGAGTTTTTTGCAACACTGAAACGGCTTTCGGAATGAAAAAGTGCATCGTGGCGACAGGTACTTTTCGGCAGAACGCCATGGATGAAAAACGATGCACTTTTCTGTGAAAAAGGACATATTTGTTTCAAAAAAGGCATAAGATTCTGAGGGGATAAAAGAAAAAATAATAAAAACAAATAGTTGATTCATATGGCACGGTTCTTGCTTTGAAAGATAGCGTTCCAAGCACTTCTAACAGGAAAGGACATTGCTATATGAACGGTATCTCTTTTTTCAAGCACTCTCTGCTTTGCCTTTGTACCGGTCTGCTGGTTGTGACCGGAGGAGAATTTTCTTCCGCTTACGCCAAGGAAACGGTCAAGGTGGGATTCGTAGGTCCCCTTACCGGCGGCCTTAGTTCTCTCGGCATGGGAGGAAGAAACTCTGCCGACCTTGCCGTGCAGGAAAGAAATGCTGATCCCAACAGCAAGTATCACTACGAACTTGTCGTGCTGGACGACGAAGGCAAGCCCAACGTGGGCGTGCAGGTGGTGACCAAGCTGGCCTCGGACCGCAAGGTAGCCGGCGTTGTGGCTCACTATGTTTCTGCCGTGGCACTGAGCACCGTTGACATATTCCATCGCTTCGGCATGCCCGCCATCATTTGGGGCGCCGTGCATCCCGACATTACCTACGGCAACAACTACAAGGAAATCTTCCGCGTTCCCGGCACCATGATCAACCAGAACGAAGTGGCCGCCAAGTTCATGACCGGTCTGGGATACAAGAAGTTCGCCATCATTCACGACACTACCGACTACGGCAAGGGACACGCTTCCTACTTCAGCAAGTACGTGAAGGAGAACGGCGGAGAGATTCTGGGCGAGATCGGCGTGACCTCCAATCAGCAGGACTTCACGGCGGAACTGACCAAGATCAAGGCGCTTGATCCCCAGGTTCTGTATTTCGCCAGCCTGGTTCCCACGGGCGTGCGTGTGCGTGCGCAGATGGTCAAGCTCGGCATGACGGACATTCAGTTCGAAGGCGTTTCCGGCATCAAGTCCGATGCCTTCATTCACGGCGTGGGCGACGAGGCTGCCGAAGGCTGCATGTGCTTCATTGAAGGCGCGCCTCTGGAAAAGCTTCCCGGCGGCGCAGCCTTCTTGAGCAGCTATGAAAAGCACGGCTATGAGCAGAGCCCCGAGGCCATGGGTCCCTTTGCCTATGCCGCCATGGTTCAGCTGCTCGACGCCATTGAGGCCGAAGGTCCCAATCATAAAAAGATCATAGGCTACCTGCAGAACATCAAGTCCGCCGACACTCTGGTAGGCAAGGTGACGTATGACGACCACGGTCAGAACATTGAGCCTGCCGTGAGCAAGTACATCGTTGAGGACGGAAAGTGGGTCTCCTGGGAAGACAGCAAGTACTGCTCCGGAGAACGTTCCTTGAAAAAGCTCAACAAATAATTTCCCGGCCCGGCCCGGGGGAATATGCCTCGGGCCGGTTGATTCAATGCTTCATTAAAAGGATAGGATGGTATGGATGGCGTTCTGCTGGCGCAGTTCATCATGAACGGACTCATGCTCGGCATGGTTTATGCTCTGGTGGCTGTCGGCTTTACACTATTTTTCGGCGTATTGGACATCATTGTTTTTTCTCATGGCGATACGGTCATGATCGGTGCATTTGCCGGTCTGGGAACGTACGTCTGGCTGCAGTCCGTGTACCCGGACATAGATGCCGTGTGGGTTTGCCTGTGGGTGGTTCTGGCCAGCCTGCTTGCGGTATGTTTTCTGGGGGTGGTGCTTGCCCGCGGCCTCATCATGCGTCTTCGCAACTCTCCGCCCCTCAACACGCTTCTGGCTACCATGATGCTGGGAACAGTGCTTCGCGAAGCCATTCGTCTGTTTTACCCCGACGGTTCCAACCCTCAGCCTTTTCCCAAGCTTCTGCCTGATACGTCCTGGATGCTGGGCGGCGTCAACGTCCGGCTCGACAGCGTTCTTCTTTTCGTCGGCGGACTTTTGATCATCGGCGGCATTCATGTGCTCATCAACAAGACGAAGCTCGGCATGGCCGTTCGTGCCGTGGCTCAGGATTCCGAAGCCGCTCAGCTCATGGGCGTGAACTTCTCGTTCATCGTGCTGCTTACCTTTGCGCTCGGCTCCGGCGTTGCTGCCTTTGCCGGACTCATGAACGGCATCTACTACAACGAAATCAACTTCAGCATGGGCGTGCTTCTTGGAGCCATAGGCTTCAGTGCGGCAGTCATCGGAGGTCTCGGCAATATCTACGGCGCCATTATTGGCGGTTTTGTGTTCGCCTTTCTCCAGACCATAGGTGCTGTGGCACTGCCTTTTTCCAACGCCTATAAGGACGTTTTTGCGTTTGCCGTCGTCATTGTGCTCATGGCAATACGCCCCACCGGTTTTCTGGCGGAACGTTCAAGTCAGAGGGTATGAATATGGATCGCTCAAGAGAAATCGTCATCTGCCTGCTTTCGGCCATGGCTCTGCTGGTTTTTTCCGTGGCATTCCTGCTGGCGGAAGATGAAACCGTCATCGGTTCCTACATGGTGGGAGGCGTTCTGCTTCTGTGGGTCATGGTGCGCACGGGCGTGTACGATAAAATCATCGGCGCCGTGTCTCATCACGAAAAGCTGTGGTCCGGTCTGCTTTTCATTGCCGCGCTTATTCTTCTGTTTTTCTTCCGTGACAACCACTATTGCCTGTTTCTCATAGGAACAATTGCCTGCTACACCATTGCCGTGCTCGGGCTGAACGTTCAGCTGGGCTATACGGGCGTCATCAACTTCAGCGCTGCCTCCTTTTTCGGCGTGGGCGGATACACGGCGGGAATGCTGCTCAATCAGGGGCTGGTGCCTCCCTTTGCGGCTCTTCTGCTCGGAGGCGTGATGGCCGGCCTTGTGGGCTGCGTACTTCTGCTTCCGGTGTTGAGAACGTCCGGGCATTATTCCGCGCTGGTGACCATGGCCTTTGCGCTTCTTTTCAACGTGTTTCTGGAAGTCAATGAGAACTTCGGCGGGCCGCAGGGCATAGCCGTTCCCTCCTTCTCGCTTTTCGGCGTGGATTTCGGCAGCGACGTGGAATGGGGCATGATTACCGGTTCGTTTTATCTGCGGTACGACCTGTTCATTCTTCTGCTGCTGGCGCTCGTTTTCATCATGGTTCGCCGCATCGAACGTTCCTGGATGGGACTTGCCATGGACGCCGTGAGACTTGACGAAACGGCTTCGGCCTGCTTCGGCATCAACATAGTCCGCTGGAAGGTGACGGCCTTTACCGTGGGCAACGTGCTCATGGGCATAGCCGGAGCCATCTACGCCATGATGCTTGCCTACATCAGCCCGGCCAACTTTACCTTTTCCGATTCTCTTCTTTTCCTTTCCATTCTTCTGCTCGGCGGCATGGGCAACTGCTGGGGCGTCATTCTGGCGACGTCCATCATGGTTGTTCTGCCGGAGAAGCTGCAGTTTATTCAGGAATACCGGTATCTGCTGTATTCCCTGCTGGTTCTGCTCATGATCGTGTATCGTCCCATGGGCCTTCTGCCCCGCAGAACACGTGTTGTTACTTCGGAGAATGTGGCATGAGTCTGCTTTCGTGTACCAATCTTACCATGCGTTTCGGCGGCCTTGCGGCGCTCAACAAGCTTGACGTGCGGGTTGAGGAAGGGGACGTGATAGGCCTTGTCGGCCCGAACGGTTCCGGCAAGACCACGTTTTTCAACGTTCTTACCGGCATATACACGCCGAGCGAAGGCAGCATTGTTTTTGACGGCAAGGACATTACGGCAAAGACACCTCAGGAGATCTGTCGTGCGGGCATAGCGCGCACCTTTCAGCGTTCGAGGCTCTGCCTTGAGCTTACGGTGTTCGACAATGTGATGATGGGCAACAGCAAGAGCCTCAACATGAGCTTTTTGCACAACATCATTCGCAGAAAGGCCTTCTTCCAGGAGTGCAGGGACGACGAGGAACGAATGCATCTCATGCTGAAGGCTCTGAATCCCACGCTGGCCGACAAGATAAGAAAGCCCGTGAGCGAGCTGAGCATGATAGACCGCCGCCGCGTGGAAATCTGCCGCGCCCTTATCGGACGCCCCAGACTGCTTCTTCTCGACGAGCCTTCGGCCGGCATGACGCAGGATGAAACGAGACAGCTCATGGACGAACTTGTGGCCATGGAATTTGAGGGAAACAGACCGTCCGTGATTCTTATTGAACACGAGATGAGCGTCATCAAAAGAATTTCGACCCGCTGCATCGTGCTGAACTTCGGCAGCAAGCTCTGCGAGGGAAGCTACGATGAGGTAACGTCCAACCCTGTGGTGCAGCAGGCCTATCTGGGAACGGAGGTGGCGTAGATGGCTGTTGCTTTTGCTCCTCTCAGAATTGAGAATCTTTTCGTGGCCTACGGAAAGGCCGACGTCATTTGCGGCGTGAACATGGAAATCTGCGCGGGCCGCATTACCGGCCTTCTTGGGGCCAACGGCGCGGGCAAAACCACGCTTCTGCGCGCCGTGCTCGGGCTTACGCCGCCGAGAAAGGGCAGCGTGGTGTTCAACGGCATGGAAATTTCCGGTCTGCCGCCGCACAAAATAGCGGCGCGCGGCATAAGCTGCATTCCCGAAGGCAGACGCATTTTTTCCAAGATGACCGTGGAGGAAAATCTGCTCATGGGCGCCTACATGGAAAAGGACAGGGACAAGATCCATAAGCGCCTTGAGCGGGTGTACCGCATTTTCCCCCGGCTTCTGGAGAGGCGGGATCAGTTTGCGGGAACCATGTCCGGCGGCGAGCAGGCCATGGTGTCCATAGGCCGCGGACTCATGAACGAGCCCAAGCTGCTTGTGATCGACGAACCTTCCCTGGGGCTTTCGCCGGCGCTGGTGAATGACAACTTCCGCGTCATTCGTCAGATTTGCGAAGACGGAATAGCCGTGTTTCTGGTGGAACAGAACGTGAGGCAGACGCTGGCCATAGCCCATTACGGATATGTGCTCGCGCAGGGCAGAGTGGTTGCCGAAGGAACGGCGGAAGAGTTGAAACAGAGCGATGAAGTGAAGAAGGCGTATTTCGGATGAGCGTCATGAATGATTTCAGTGCAACGGGCCTGGCCCGGTGGATGATAGGCTGCAACACC
Source organism: uncultured Mailhella sp. (assembly GCA_944322635.1). Lineage (GTDB taxonomy): Bacteria > Desulfobacterota > Desulfovibrionia > Desulfovibrionales > Desulfovibrionaceae > Mailhella. Next base: position 3,510 of record CALUPL010000051.1, on the reverse strand, counting down.
ATAACGGGTGAAGGCAGTGAGGCGAAGCTTCTTGAACAGGTGGCCGAATGGCTGGAACAGGCTGGATTCACCGTTTTTCTCGACAGATACGGCGACGGAGATTCCGGAAGGTGCAGCCTTTCCGCCCACCTTCATCCGGACTGCGAAGGGGAAGGCCTTTGCATGGCCGGTCATGTGGACACGGTACCCTTGGGCACCAAGCCGTGGAAGCATGATCCTCTTTCCGGAGAGATCATCGACGGATGCCTGTATGGGCGTGGTTCCTGCGACATGAAGAGCGGAGCCGCCGTCATGCTGGCTTCGGCGCTTGCCATGGCGCCCCGCATCAAGGATCGCGACCTTGTTCTTCATCTTTACGGAGGCGAGGAAAACGGCTGCCTTGGTTCGTTCCACATGCCGGAGCGGGAGTTTCGCAACATTGGAGCCGTTCTTGTGGGAGAACCCACGGGGGCGCGTCCTTTAACCGGTCACAAGGGCGCGCTGTGGCTCAACTTGTCCACTTCCGGCCGGACGTCCCATGCGTCCATGCCCGAAGCAGGCGACAGCGCCCTTGCCAAAATGCTTCCCGCCGCAACGCGTCTTCTTGATTTCGCTCCTGCGGGCACGCATCCCTTCCTTGGCGGGGGAACGTCGGTTCTCTCCACGCTGCATTCCGGTTTGAACAGCAATTCCGTGCCGGATTCGGCCGTGCTTACCATGGACATGCGCACGGTGCCCGGCATGGATCATGAAAAGCTGCGGGAAGAAATACGCGGCATCTGCGGAGAAGGCGTGGCCATGGAAACCACGCTGGACATTCCTCCGGTGTGGACGGATCCGGAAAATCCTTGGATGAAGAAGGTGTACGCCCTGTACGAAAAGCTTTCCGGACAGCCGGCAAACGTAATTACGGTTCCGTTCTTTACCGATGCCGCGGCCGTGCGCACGAAACTGCCGCAGGTTCCCGTGGTCATTTTCGGCCCCGGCGAAAGCTCCATGGCCCATCAGGTGGACGAGGCCTGCCCGGTTTCGCAGATAACGTTCATGGAAAACGTCTGCCGGGAACTGATCACAGACTGGTATTCCCTCTGATGACAGGCAATTCCTCACGATTGTGAGAAAAAAAGGCCGCTTGATGCAAAGACATCGGGCGGTCTTTTTTGTCTGTCTGCATGGGCTACGAAAATCTGCCGGGAAACGATGCCGACTGCGTTTTTTCTGCGGCGGCTGAGCTGGTTGCAGAGGCGGCTTTTGCGGCTTTGTTCCGTTGCGCCCGCGTTTTCTCTGCGTTTCGGGACTCAGGAGCGCGGGGCTGACGGGGAAGACAGCCGGGTGCCTGCCGGAACATGAAAGGCATTGGTGTTCACGCCTTCCAGCTTCAGAAGGAGGATTTTTTTGTCCACGCCTCCGGCGTAGCCCGTGAGACTGCCGTTTGTTCCCACTACCCGGTGACAGGGAATGATGATGGAAATGGGATTGTGCCCCACGGCTCCGCCCACGGCCTGAGCGGACATGCTTTTTTTATGAAAGGCGAGGGCGGCAAGTTCGGCAAGATGGCCGTAGGTGACTACCGTTCCGTAGGGAATGCGGCAAAGTTCCCGCCAGATGAACTGCCGGAACGCGCTTCCCTCAGGAGCGAGGGGCAGTTCGGAAGAGGAGGGGCGTTCGCCGGAAAAATAGCGGTCCAGCCACAGGACGGCACGGGAGAGAACGTGCAGAGAGTCGCAGGGCTGCGCTTTTTTTATGAGCGCATCTGGAAAGTACTTCTGTCCGTCGAGCCACAGACCGATGACGTGACTCTGCGTGGCGACAAGGGTAAGCGGGCCGACGGGCGAGCGGTAACGGCAGGAATAGAGCATGGATGTTTCCGAGTGTTGCCGGAAAAAATTTTCCGATGAGCGGACATGGCCGCCGGAGCCGGCCGAAGCAAAACAAAAAAGAATTATCCGGCAGTTTGGACGCCGTTTATTCTGAAAAAAGGTATTAAAAATTAAATCGCTAAATTATTCAAATGGAAAAGTTGTTTTTTATAAGCAGCTGTTTTTCGGTAAAAAATATATTGTATATTTTTATAAAATATATTGTATTGTTATTATATGATTATATTATAATGATAAAAAATGGATTTTTTGAAGTAATAAAAATCTATATCATAAAGTATTTTATTAAATAATGAATAAATATGAAAATTATACATGTTAAATAGTTTTATTTTTACAAAAATGTAATACTTATAACAAAAAGATATCATTATAACATGCAGCTTTTCAAAAATGTCATTTTTCTTGACTTTCCGGTACATTTTTTTATCTTTCAGAAAAATCAACGACATCTTCATTTCGGAGTTCATTTTATGTCCAAAATCAGAATCGGCATTGTGGGCTACGGCAATCTCGGCCGTGGCGTTGAACTGGCCGTTGCCGCCAATCCCGACCAGGAACTGGTGGCGGTGTTCTCCCGTCGTGATCCTTCGACCGTCAAGATTCTCACCGAGGGCGTGCCGGTGTGCCGCCTGGCCGACGTGGCCGACTGGAAGGGCCGCATCGACGTCATGATTCTCTGCGGCGGCAGCGCGACCGACCTGCCCAGGCAGACCCCGGAACTGGCCGCCATGTTCAACGTTGTGGACAGTTTCGATACCCATGCCAACATTCCCGCGCACTTTGCCGCCGTGGACGAAGCTTCCCGCAAGGCCGGCACTGTGGGCATCATTTCCGTGGGCTGGGACCCCGGAATGTTCTCCCTGAACCGTTTGTATGCCAACTGCATTCTGCCCGACGGTCATGACTATACCTTCTGGGGCCGCGGCGTGAGCCAGGGCCATTCCGACGCCATCCGCCGCATCAAGGGCGTGCTCGACGCCCGCCAGTACACGGTGCCTGTTCCTGCGGCCATGGAAGCCGTGCGCAGCGGCAGCAATCCCGAGCTTACCACCCGCCAGAAGCATACCCGCGAATGCTATGTCGTGGCGGCCGAAGGTGCGGACAAGGCCGCCATTGAGCATGAAATCAAAACCATGCCCAATTACTTCGACGAATACGACACCACGGTGACCTTCATCAGCCAGGAAGAACTCGACCGCGATCACAAGGGCATTCCCCACGGAGGTTTCGTCATCCGTACCGGCTGCACCGGGCAGCACGGTGAAACCAAGCACGTCATTGAATATTCTCTGAAGCTCGGCTCCAACCCCGAGTTCACCTCCAGCGTGCTTGCCGCCTATGCCCGCGCCGCCTATAAGCTGTCGCAGAAGGGTGAAACCGGCGCCAGAACGGTGTTCGACATTGCTCCCGTTCTGCTCTCGCCCCGCGACGGTGCCGATCTGCGTGCGCATCTGCTGTAAATCAATACGGCTTTAACCTTCTGCGCCCGGCGTTTTCCCAGAAAATGCCGGGCGCTTTGTCGTTAAGGCCTTTAGGCAGTTGAGGGAGCGGAAGCGACCGAAACAGAAAACCACCCGCTAAGCGGGTGGAACACAAAACGGTTATACCTAAAAAAACACCTTTTCGATAAGACGGAGTTGTTCAGGCT
>CALUPL010000050.1 GCA_944322635.1 uncultured Mailhella sp. | reverse complement strand
CCCGTACTTCACGGGCACGAATCTGCTCGTTGCGGCGCACGCCGTCCTGAGGCACGTCGCGGCGAGGTCTCATGTTAGGCGAAGCTATAGCTCATACCTCCACGTTTGAACGGTTCCTCACTGTCCGTCTTTATCATGGCGATCACGTCTTCCACGGAACGGAAGCCGATGTTCTCGCCGGAACGCAGGCGGACGCTGAAGCCCTTGTCGGCCACTTCCTTGTCGCCCACCACGAGGACATAGGGAATCTTGGCCATCTGGGCTTCGCGAATCTTGAAGCCCAGCTTTTCGTTGCGCAGGTCGGTTTCCACACGGATACCGGCGGCGGCGAGGCTGGCCTTCATTTCCTTGACATAGTCCATCTGGGCATCGGTCACGTTGACGATGCGGGCCTGCACGGGCGCAAGCCAGGCAGGGAAGGCACCGGCGTAATGCTCGGTAAGAACGCCGATGAAGCGTTCGAGGGAACCCAGAATGGCACGGTGCACCATGACGGGACGATGGCGTTCGCCATCCTGACCGACATAGACGAGATCGAAACGCTCAGGCAGGGTGAAGTCCACCTGAATGGTGGAAAGCTGCCATTCGCGGCCGATGGCGTCGGTGACCTTGATATCTATTTTCGGGCCGTAGAAGGCACCGTCGCCCTCGTTGATCTGATAGGGCTTGCCTTCCTTCTCCACGGCCTTGATGAGAGCGTTCGTGGCGTTCGCCCAGTCCTCGTCGGAACCGATGCTGTCCTCGGGACGGGTGGAAATGAAGATGCGGTACTTGAAGCCGAACAGATCCATGAGGTCAGCGGAAAGATGCATGACGTTGATGATTTCGTCTTCAAGCTGATCGGTGGTGCAGATGATGTGCGCATCGTCCTGCGTGAACTGACGCACGCGCAGAAGACCGTGCAGAGTGCCGGACTTTTCGTGACGGTGCACCACGCCGAGCTCGAACATTCTCACGGGCAGATCGCGATAGCTGTGCAGGGTTTCGCCGTACATGAGCATGTGGCCCACGCAGTTCATGGGCTTCACACCATGCACATCGCCCTCGATTTCCGTGAAGTACATGTTTTCACGGTAGTGATCGTAGTGGCCGGAACGCTCCCACAGCTCGCGGCGCAGAATCTGCGGGCCGCGCACGAGTTCGTAGCCGCGCTTGAGATGTTCGCGAACGAGGAAGTCCTCGAGAATGGTGCGGAGCATCATGCCCTTGGGCAGCCAGAAGGACATGCCGGGAGCCACGTCTTCATGGAAGGAGAACAGTCCGAGTTCCTTGCCGAGACGGCGATGGTCGCGTCTCTTGGCTTCCTCAAGGGCATTCAGATATTCCTTGAGGGCCTTTTCATCGGGGAACGCCGTGCCGTAAATGCGGGAAAGCATGGGATTCTTTTCGTCGCCGCGCCAGTAGGCGCCTGCCACGGAAAGAAGCTTGAAGGCCTTGATGGCGCCCGTGCCGGGAATGTGCGGTCCGCGGCACAGATCGAGAAATTCGCCGCAGCGGTACAAAGACACGGTATCGGCGTCTATCCCCTCGATGATTTCCACCTTGTAGGTCTCGCCCTTGTCGCGGAACAGAGCAACGGCATCGTCCTTCTTCATGACGGAACGCTCAAAGGGAACGTTCGCGGCAACGATGGAATGCATTTCCTTCTCAATGGCTTCAAGGTCATCATGGGAGAAGGGGCGAGGGGTGTCGAAGTCGTAATAGAAGCCGGAGTCGATGGACGGGCCGATGGTGACCTTCACGCCGGGGAAAAGCTTCTGCACGGCGGCGGCCATGACATGGGAAGTGGAATGACGCAGCAGCTGAAGCCCTTCGGGGTCCTCAGCCGTCACGGGGGCGGCTTCCAGCGCATCGGCGGGCATTTCAGCAGAAAGATCGAGCAGCGTTTCCTTGTCTGCGGTCTTTACGCGGCAGGCAAGAGCGGCCTTGAACCGTTTGCCGGAAAGAGCCTGCTTCAGCACCTCGGCGCAGGAAGCGCCTTCGGCGGCCTCAACCAACTTTCCTTCTACGGATATCTGCATGGGAAAACTCCAAAAAATCACAGTTGACAAAACAAAAAAGAAAAGGGAGGCGCTGCCTCCCTTTCCGATGTTTTTTTGTGGTAGGCACGAGCAGACTTGAACTGCTGACCCCTTCCGTGTCAAGGAAGTGCTCTGCCACCTGAGCTACGCGCCTTTATTGTTCGGTGAGGACGATTCTTATAGAGCTTTTTGCCCTTCGTCAAGCATTTTCTCCGAGATTTTTTCATTTTCCCCGTACACCGTGTCTCTCTGTCCGCCCTTTTTCCCGCCCCGAAAGTCTCGCCGACCGGTGAAACAGGGTGCAATCGTTCCCTTTTTTCGCCTTTACTCCCTGTCTCTGAAAAAACTCCGGACGCCTTGTCTCCCAATCGTTTTTGCCGTCCCTCTTCATAGGCAGTGTTGCGAAGAGCACATTCCTGTGCTAACAGCGCAAAGGTGTACTTATTAATGATGGAGGCATGACATGTCCGCAAAGGCCGCTGACTTTTCTCTCATTCTCAAACTTCTGGCCGGCATCGTGGCAGGTTCCCTCATAGGAACATACCTCGGCAACAACACGCAGAGCCCTCTGCATCACATCATGGATGCCGTGGTGTCCCTGCGCTACATCTTCGGCCAGATCATCTTCTTCCTGGTGCCGCTCGTCATCGTGGGCTTCATCACGCCGGCCATCGTGCGTCTCGGCCAGAACGCCAGCAGAATTCTTTTCACGGCCGTAGCCATCGCCTATCTTTCCTCCATAGGCGCGGCCTTTTTCTCCACCATTTCCGGTTACATCATCATTCCGCACCTTTCCATCGCCACTTCCACGGAAACGCTGCGCAAGCTCCCGGAAATCGTGTTCCGACTCGACATTCCCCCGCTCTTCAGCGTCATGAGCGCCCTTGTGCTCGCACTCTTCTTCGGCGTGGCCATTACCTGGACGAAGTCGGAAAACATGGCGAAGCTCTTTTCCGAACTTGAACGCGTCATGAGCTCCCTTGTAGTCCGCATCATGATTCCCATTCTGCCCTTCTTCGTGGGCATGTCCTTCCTCGGTCTCGCCTATGAAGGATCGCTCAGCCTGCATCTTCCGGTGTTCATTTCCATGGTGCTCATCGTCATCGTGGGCCACTTCATCTGGCTTGCCGTGCTCTACGGCATAGGCGGCGCACTCTCCGGCCGCAATCCCTGGGAAGTGTTCCGATACTACACCCCCGCCTACCTCACCGCCGTGGGCACCATGTCCAGCGCGGCCACTCTGCCCGTGGCTCTCGAATGCGCCCGCAAGTCCCGCGTGCTCAGCAAAAACCTCGTGGAGTTCATGATTCCCTTAGGTTCCACCGTGCATCTGTGCGGCTCCGTTCTCACGGAAACCTTTTTCTGCATGACGCTTCACCTCATGCTCTACGGCACACTGCCCAGCGTGGGAGTCATGATTCTCTTCTGTCTGCTCCTCGGCATCTTTGCCGTAGGCGCTCCGGGCGTTCCCGGAGGCACCGTGGTGGCCTCCCTCGGCATCGTAACCGGCGTGCTCGGCTTCGACCAGAACGGTGTGGCACTGCTCATTGCCATTTTCGCTCTTCAGGACAGCTTCGGCACGGCCTGCAACATCACGGGCGACGGTGCGCTCACGCTCATGCTTGAGGGCATATTCAACCGCAACGAACAGCTCGGCGAACTTCAGCACAAGAACGAGGCATAACGCATATGAGCATGAACGAACAGGAACGCGCCGTTTTTATTTCCCTTCTTCATAAGGAAGTGGTTCCGGCACTCGGCTGCACCGAACCCATTGCCGTGGCGCTGTGCGCTGCGCGCGCCTCCGAAGAACTCGGCATGACGCCCGAACGCATGGACGTGGCCGTAAGCGCCAACCTTCTCAAGAACGGCATGGGCGTCATGGTTCCCGGCACCGGAGAAATGGGCCTCGGCGTGGCCGCCGCCGCAGGCGCGCTCGGCGGGAAAAGCGCTCTCGGTCTGGAATGCCTCAGAGACATTTCCGAAGAAACGGCGGCCAAGGCCCGTGCCATGACGGCAGGCGACGCCGTGAATCTGCACCTGGCGGACAACGACCGGCTTCTCTACTGCCTCGTCACCGTGTCTGCCGGAGACCAAAGCGCTGCCGCAGAGCTTGCGGACAGTCACGACAACATCACCCGCGTATGGAAAAACGGCACTCTCACCTTTGAAAAAGAATGCTCCGACAACGGCCCGGAGGGTGCGGACGACCCCTGGCCTCTCACCCTGGCCAAAATCTACGAGTTCGCCGTAACGGCTCCTCTTGAGGAAATAAGCTTCATTCTGGAAGCCGCACGCATGAACCGGCGCGTGGCCGAAGAAGGACTCAGGCAGCAGTACGGCCTCGGCGTAGGCAAAATGATGGACACGCAGATACGCAACCACGTGCTGGCCGACGATCTGCCCACCTTCGCCACCAAGCTCACGGCTGCCGCGGCCGACGCGCGCATGGCGGGAGTCATGATGCCCGTCATGAGCAATTCCGGCAGCGGCAATCAGGGCATCACCTGCACCATGCCTGTGGTGGCCTGCGCCATACGCACCCAGGCCGACGACGAAAAACTTGCCCGGGCCCTCATGGTAAGCCACCTCACGTCCATTCACATCAAGCATCACCTCGGCCGCCTCTCCGCCCACTGCGGCGCCATGGTGGCGGGCACGGCCTCTGCCTGCGGCATCGCCCTGCTGCTCGGCGGTGGTCTCAAGGACATGGAACGCACCGTGCGCAACATGGTAGGCAACGTTTCCGGCATGATCTGCGACGGCGCCAAAAGCAGCTGCGCTCTTAAAGTAGCCACGGCCGTAGGCGCGGGCATTCAGGCCGTGCTTCTCGCTCTCGGCGGTACCGTTGTTCCCGGCAACGAAGGCATTGTGGACGACGACATTGAAGCCTGCATAGCCAACCTCGGCCGCCTCGGCTCCACAGGCATGAAGGAAGCCGACAAGGTCATTCTCGACATCATGCTGCACAAGTCCTGATGGCTGACTCAGAGACATGAAAAGACGGGGCCGACGCCCCGTCTTTTTTTTATGCGAACGCCCTTCGCCAAAATCTCTCCCGCCGGCGAAGTCGCTTGTTCCGTACACCGTAAATTACTGAGGTTCCCGACCTCGACCCCCGTCCGGCAGCCCGTGCTGCACGCATAAAAAAAAGCAACTTCCGAAAATCACTGACGATATACAAGGAAATCTTATGTCGTGCATAGAGGTATGCTTTCTTTCTTCTGGACAAGCAGAAACCGCTATTCTATTCTGAAAGGACTTTCTGCATTTTGCACATCAGTCAGAAAAAACACCTCTTCTCTTTTATGAAGGACATATCCCTATGGGCATGACCGTAACTCAGAAAATACTGGCCGCGCACGCAGGACTGGAAAGCGTAAGTGCCGGTCAGCTCATTGAAGCGAAGCTCGACGTGGTCATGGGCAACGACATCACCATAGCGCTGGCCGTTCCCGAATTCCGCAAGTCCGGAGCCGACAGAGTTTTCGACAAGGACAAAGTCGTGGTGGTTCTCGACCACTTTGCACCGAACAAGGACATCAAGGCCGCCATGCAGTGCAAGGTATGCCGCGAATTCGCCCGCGAAAACGAACTTACCCATTTCTTCGACGTGGGCCGTATGGGCATTGAGCACGCACTTCTGCCCGAACAGGGCATTGTGGCTCCCGGTGAGGTCATCATCGGCGGCGACTCCCACACCTGCACCTACGGTGCTCTCGGCGCGTTTTCCACGGGCGTGGGCAGCACCGACCTCGCCATGGGCATGGCCACGGGCGAAAACTGGTTCAAGGTGCCCGCCGCCATACGCTTTAATCTTACCGGCAAGCCCGGCAAGTGGGTCTGCGGCAAGGACGTCATGCTGCACATCATAGGCCGCATAGGCGTGGACGGCGCACTCTACCGCTCCATGGAATTTTCCGGCGACGGCGTGGCCAACCTTTCCATGGACGACCGATTCTCCATGACCAACATGGCCATTGAAGCCGGAGCCAAGAACGCCACCTTCCCTGTGGACGACATCTGCCGCGCCTACCTTGAAATGCACTGCAAAAAGAACTGGACCGCCTACGAGGCCGACGAGGATGCCGAATACGAAAAGACCATAGACATTGATCTTTCCGCCATCCGTCCCACCGTGGCCTTCCCGCATCTTCCTTCCAACACCCGCACCATCGACGAGGTGGGCGACGTAAAGCTCGACCAGGTATTCATAGGCTCCTGCACCAACGGCAGAATGGAAGACATGGCCATGGCCGCAAGCATACTCAAAGGACACAAAGTCAGCGACAGCCTGCGCGTCATAGTCATTCCCGCCACACCTTCCATCTACATGGAGTGCATGGAAAAAGGCTATATCCGCACCTTCATGGAGGCCGGATGCGCGGTGAGCACGCCCACCTGCGGCGCGTGCCTCGGCGGGCACATGGGCATTCTTGCCGCGGGCGAGAAATGCCTTTCCACCACCAACCGCAACTTCGTGGGCCGCATGGGACACGTGGAATCGGAAGTCTATCTGTGCAGCCCGGCCGTGGCGGCCGCCTCGGCCATAGCGGGCCGCATCGTCAGCCCTGAAGACATCATGGACAAAGAAGGAGAGGACTGATGCAGAACGCGCACGGCAAGGCCTTTGTTTTCGGCGACGACGTCAATACCGACGTCATTCTCCCCGGCAAGTATCTCAACGTGACGGATCCCAAGGAGCTGGCCTCCCACTGCATGGAATCGGAAGATCCCGACTTCGTGAAAAAGGCCCGTCCCGGCGACATCATGGTGGCGCACAAGAACTTCGGCTGCGGGTCCTCCCGCGAACACGCGCCGCTCTCCATTAAATACCTGGGCATTTCCTGCGTCATTGCCTCCACCTTCGCCCGCATCTTCTTCCGCAACGCCCTCAACATAGGCCTTCCCATTCTGGAATGCGACGAGGCGGCCCGGAACATTCATGAAGGCGACATGGTGAGCGTGGACTTCGAAAAGGGCATCATCACCAACGAGACCACAGGTAAAACCTTTCAGGCCGAACCCTTCCCGCCCTTCATGCAGAACCTCATCGCCTGCGGCGGTCTGGTGAACTACTCGAAGGCCAAAATAGAAAAGCTGCGCGCTTCGCGCTGAGTCCCGAACGCTCCGCATGAAAGCGGAGCGTTCCATGCGCGGCCTGCGGGTTCACTTCAACATGAATTGCGAAGGAGTCTTCTCCCCCTTCGCCAACCTTTCTTCTTCATTCATAAAGGACAACGACATGGCAACCTATCGCATTGCGGTCATCCCCGGCGACGGCATCGGCCCGGAAATCGTGACCGAGGCTCTCAAAGTTCTCGAAAAGGTCGGACAGAAATTCGACCATGAATTCATCTTCACGCATCTGCTCATGGGCGGCGCGGCCTACGACGCCGTGGGCACCTGCTTCCCCGCAGACACCGTGGACGTGTGCAAAAAGAACGACGCCGTGCTGCTCGGCGCGGTGGGCGGCCCCAAGTGGGACAATCTGCCCGGCCCCGAGCGCCCCGAAAAGGCCCTGCTCAAGATTCGCGAAGGTCTCGGCCTGTACGCCAACCTGCGCCCCGCCATCATGCACAAGGCCCTGAGCGGCGCCTGCCCCATCAAGCATGAAAACATAGGCGACAGCATGGATCTCGTCATCGTGCGTGAGCTCACCGGCGGCATCTACTTCGGTGAACACGGCTGGCGCGAAGGCAAGTACGGTCAGGAAGCCTACGACGTGGAACGCTACAGCGAAATGGAAATCCGCCGCATCGCCAAGGTGGCCTTCAACGCGGCCATGGCCCGCAAGAAGAACCTCG
>CALUPL010000049.1 GCA_944322635.1 uncultured Mailhella sp. | reverse complement strand
ACCCAAAAACTGAGCTGCTGTAGCCTATTGAAATTTTTGGCGTCCCCAGGCGGATTTGAACCGCCGTTGACGGCGTGAAAGGCCGCTGTCCTGGGCCGGCTAGACGATGGGGACGTGCTGCGTTGGTTTTAGTTATCTAAAAGGCTCGGTGTCGTCAAGTTTTTTTTCTTCTTCCATGCGTTTTTTTCTGGCCTTGCCCCGTTTTTCAAACTCTTCCCATGTCTGCGGATCACGGCGCTGCCATGCGCCTTCGTCAAACATCTGTCGTTCAATGGCGGCGGCGGCCTTTTCCAGTCCCGTTCCCGTGAGCGCGGACACAGGAATGGCATCCGGCCGGTCGAGAAGAAGCGGCACTCTGTCGCTTACAGGTACGGCATCCCACTTGTTCAGAAGCGTGATGCGAGGAATGCTCTGAAGCTCCATTTCGGCAAGAATGCGTTCCACGGACTCCATCTGCTGATCCCGCTCGGGATGCGAGGCGTCAACCACGTGAATGAGCAGATCGGCGGCCTCCAACTCCTCCAGCGTGGCGCGGAAAGCTTCGGTCAGTTCCCTGGGAAGAGAGCGTATGAACCCCACGGTATCGGCCAGTACCAGTTCTCTTTCTCTGGGAAAGCGCAGACGGCGCGTCGTAGGATCCAGCGTGGCGAACAGCTTGTTTTCCGCCAGCACGTCTGCCTTTGTGAGAGCATTGAGCAGGGTTGACTTGCCCGCATTGGTATAGCCCACAAGAGCCGCCAGAGGCAGCCCCTGTCTGGCTCGCCTGGCACGGGTATGAAATCGCTGCCGCCTGAGTTCCTCAAGATCCTTGCGTATGCGCGTAATGCGCTCACGTATGCGGCGGCGTTCCAGTTCCAGCTTGGTTTCACCTCGGCCCTTGTTGCCGAAAATGCCGCCCGCAAGACGGTCCAGCGAACGATGCCGCCCTGCAAGACGAGGCAGGGAGTACTGAAGCTGGGCCATTTCCACCTGCAACTTGCCCGCCCGCGTGACGGCATGGCGGGCGAAAATATCAAGAATGAGCTGCGTTCTGTCCATGACACGCCGCTCCGTCAGCTCCGAAAGGCTGTTGAGCTGAGCAGGACTCAGCTCCCCGTCGAAAATGACCAGGGAGGCCTGTCCCTGAAGGGCAAGCACCTCCAGCTCGGCCAGCTTGGTACGCCCGAGAATGTGCCGCGGATGAATGGCGGCCACTCGCTGAATCATGGAGCCGGTCACCTTGACCCCCGCGGTACGGGCCAGTTCGGACAGTTCGGCAAGATGGCGTTCCTGAACCACCCGCGGTTCCAGAGACACGGAAACCAGCACGGCCCGTTCCCCCTCGTCCCTTTCTCCGGTGCTCACGGCATCGTCGATGACGCGGCCGAACTCTTCCTCCAGCGCTTCCGCCTGAAGCGTAAAGTCCGTGTCCACGCGGTCCCAGGGCAGCATGTCGCCCACCTGACAGCCGGAATCCTCCTGCCCCGGCGCGGGCGGCATGAGGTGCGCGCTCTGAAACATGCCGGGCTGTCCCCAGTCGTCCACGGTAAGCACGCTCACGGAATCGAGACGCAAAAAGAGAAGGTCCATGAGGTCTTCATGGGAAAGACCTTCGGGAACAAGATGCGTATGCAGAAGGCGCAGGCCGCGCAGGCGGCCCGCACCCGTACGCACATGGGGAAGCTCGGGGATGAGAATGGAGGAGGCATCCCCGACAATGACCATGTTCACCCGGCCCTGTCTGTCCAGCGCAAGGCCTATCTGACGGGAAAGCAGACGGGACAGAGCCGCCAGTTCTCTCGCCTGTTCGGAGCTGTAGCCCCCCTGAGGCGGGTAGCGACGCTGTCCCAGTCTGTTGAGAGCCTTCAGTTCGCTGGGCTTCAGACCGGCGGTATTACCTTCAACCCGGGCGGCTATTGTACGCCTCCGGCCATCCAGGTGGCGATCATGTCGTCATAATTGGAAGTGGTGCGGAACGTGGCGGCAGCCATGCGACGACGGAATTCAAGGCTCACGCCGCCCTTCTCGATCTCTTCCATGGCCTCGGCATAGTAGGAGGGATCGGAAAGAACGAGAATGCTATTGAAGTTCTTGGAGGAAGCGCGCAGCAGGCAGGGGCCGCCGATGTCGATTTCCTCCACCATGGCGGCGGGATCAAGATGCTTTTCCAGCGCAGACTTGAAGTCGTACAGATTCACCACCACGAGATCGAAGGGCTTGATGCCGAGCTCTTCGAGCGTCTTCATGTGTTCCGGTACGTCCTTGTTGGCGAGAATGCCGCCGTGAATGCGCGGGTTCAGCGTCTTTACGCGGCCGTTGAGAATTTCAGGAAAGCCGGTGACTTCACTCACGGCAGTCACGGGAAGGCCCTGTTCCTTCAGAAACTTCATGGTTCCGCCGGTGGAAACCAGCTCAACGCCCTTCTTGTGGAGAAATGCGGCGAATTCCGCGAGTCCGTCCTTATGCGTCACGCTCAGAAGAGCGCGCCTGATGGGAAGAAAATCCATCGTAACCCCCTTGATGATGTCTTTTTATAGTGCCAAAGCTGCAGGCAAATGGCAAGAGCGCCTCTTTCGGAGCTTCAAACTCCTCCCTTTCTCCTGCCTTTCCGGCACACGGCTTCCGCGTACCGATGACGCAAGAGAAAACGGCGTTCCTTTCCGCAGGAAGCGGCATTTTTGCTGCAAGCGCACCTGCCCCCGGCGACGGAACCCTACGTTCGGAGCACGTCCCTGAAAAAGGAACATCCTCCCCATGCGATGCAATGCCAGATCATCCTCCCGTCGGGAAAACGCTTCGGCGGGGAATATCGGCTTGACTTATTCGTCCGCCCCTTTAGAAAAGGCATGACCCGTCCGGAAAACACATGCCAAGGAGAACAGTGATGACGGAATCCTTTGCCGATCTTTTTCTGAAAGCCATGCGCTATGAGCACTGGCTCCGTTTCTATTTTCTGGAGGATGTCCGGGATCCGGACGGCGCTCCCATGCAGTCCTCTCCGGAAAGGGAACTTACCGTGGAAGAATCTCTGGACGCTCTGCTGTCCGTTCCCGCCGACGTTTCCGCACGCTCTCATGAAGAGGAGCCGGATCTTGCCGAAATGCTCGATGCGCTGCAGGGACAGAAAGTGTCCATGGAGCACTCGAGAGACGTCATTTTCGACTGGCTGGGAGAAAAAACGGGCATACGCCCCGGCAGCCCGGCCTTTGAGGAACGCCTGAACGACCTGTCCTCCGATGCAAGCTTTCGCCGCGCTCTCGACAATTTTCACGGCTGGGTACAGGAACTTGCCAACAACGAACTTGATCTGAAAGGCAACGCTCTGCCGCCCGGTGCGCCGAGGGAGGACAGCCTTCCTTCCTTCGCGGAATGGGACAGGGCCTTCCTGTTCTGGTTCAGTCTTCAGAAGCCCTTCGAACTCGGAAAGGCACCTTCCTAGGCTCAGGACTCATTAATTGCCAAAAGGGTAAAAAGTTCTTATTGTCGGCATAGGGAGGATGCCATGAAGGAACTTTTTTATCTTTCTCATGAACAGATTGCTCGTATCAAACGCTACTTT
>CALUPL010000048.1 GCA_944322635.1 uncultured Mailhella sp. | reverse complement strand
ATCGAACTCAAAGCTCTATTTCCCAACTCGCTCTTCACTTGTCAAAGAACCGCGCCGCTCACTCGCGGCGGTGTTGCTTTATGCAACTTTTCGTTTCACCTGTCAACAACTTTTTTCAAGTTTTTTTCAGGCGGCGCTTTCGGCGGGGGCGCTCGTTTGAGCCGCTGTGCCTCAGCGCGTTTTCGAGTTATGCCCATTTACCCCCGACTTGTCAAACACTTTTTTGCCATTTTTTCATTCTTTTTTCATTTTATATCGTAACTTATTGATTATATTAATATTATTTTTAATACTTTTATGTTCCGAGTTATGGATTTCGGCACATATTCGCCCCCGGAGATCGTCTCTGTCAGTTAATTTCCCAGAAAACTCCCTTTTTCTCGTTCAGAAAAACAGACCATCCTGCATGACCGCCATCTTCCCTTCCTGAAAAAGAAACTCCTGTGAACTGACCGGAGGAGACGATTGTTCAAAACACATCACGAGCAGGCCGTAGCGACCAAAGCAAGTCATTCCCCTTTCTGACTCTCTTTTCTTTAAAATAAAAAGGGAGAGGCCTTTCCCCCTCCCTTTCATTAGGCAAAACCTCCGTATGTCCGCAGGCAGCTTACGGATGGTTGTGGAACTTGTCGGCAGTGGCCTCGGAACCGCTGTGGCAGGGCGTGCAGTCCATGTTGCCCTTCTGAATGTCGGACATCTTTCCCTTGCCGTGGCAGGTCGTGCATCCGGTCACGGATTCCTGCTTGCCAAGAGCGCCCTTCCAGTCCTTGCCGGCTTCGATCTTGGCATTGAGCATTTCAATGGCCTTGCGGCTCACGTCGGCCGTGATGCGGCCGCAGCGTTCGCTGCGTTCCGTGCTGTTCGCGGCCAGCTTGGTGGCAAAGGACCAGCGAGACACGGACACATGGCAGAGCACGGAGTTGGAAACGCTGGTGGGCAGATCGCCCTTCACGCCCTGAGCGGCGTCACCGGGCTGATAAATGGGGAAGGCCGTCTTTTCATACCAGCGGAACAGCTCGTTCACCATGGGCGTGGATTCCTTGCGGGGATAAAACACCGAGAAGGCCATGGCCGCACCGGCAAGAGCTCCGCAGATGGTACCCCAGTCGGACATGCCGCCCTTGAAACCTTCCATCATGGTAAAGGGGAAGGTATTATAGGGCGCACCGAATTTTTCCGCCATCGTGCCCACAATGCTGTAGAACACCCCGTAACCGCAGCCGTACCCCTTATACCAGTATCCCTGATAAGCTACGGCCTCTGCAGCGGCAATGTCTTCAATCTTTTTCGGGGTCCAGCCGAACTCTCCGCCCATCTGGGCAAAGTGTCCGTTCTTGCCGCCGGACATGGCGGGAGCGGCAGGTGCAGCGATAACAGTACCAGACATGGCGGCAAGAGTACCGCCGACGGCCAGACCGCCCATGGCGCCCAGCATGGCTCTTCTGCTGTATTCCATAATATTCTCCGAGGTAGAAAATAACACAAAGCAGGCACTTTTCCGTCTGAGAAAAGGCATACGGTCGTACTATGTGATTAATAGTACATTATGTCAATCACAGACAAATCACAAGCGAACAGAAAGATAGAAAAAGTCCGGTCTTCCTTTTCCACACAGACGGCCCGACGTTTCGGAATCATTTTCACACCTGTTGCACCTGCCGAAATTCTTGATTAAACCTGAAGCACACACGAGGGCGTCAGGCCCCGTCGCATCGTGAAATTTTAAGACTATGACAATACAGGAGTTCCGCCATGACCAGCGAATCTTGTTCCCGCAAGCCTTATCTTGAATGGTTTGAAAAAATCTGCAGCATTCCCCATGAATCCAAAAAAGAACGCCAGCTCAGCGATTTTCTTGTTGATTTTGCCAAGAAACGCCATCTTGACGTAATGCAGGATGAAAAAGGAAGCATTCTTATCCGCAAGCCCGGCACAAAAGGCATGGAAAAGGCTCCCTCGGTGATTCTTCAGGGGCATATGGACATGGTCTGCGTCAAGGAAGACGGCCTGAACTTCGATTTTTCCAAAGATCCCCTCAAGCTCGTAACCGAAGGTGACCGTCTTCATGCCGAGGGCACCTCTCTGGGCGCCGACAACGGCATAGCCCTGGCCTATATTCTCGCACTGCTGGACTCGAACGACATTCCTCATCCTCCGCTGGAAGCCGTAGTCACCGTAGAAGAAGAAGTGGGCATGGGCGGAGCGACGGCGTTCGACGCCTCTCAGCTCACCTCTTCTCTGTTCATCAATATGGACTCAGAAGATGAAGGCGTATTCTGTGTAAGCTGCGCCGGCGGCAGAAGAAGTCAGATGCACATTCCCGCGGAAACCGAAGATGTCGCCACCCTCTCCGGCAAGGAAAACTACCGCTTCCGTCGCGTCACCGTCACCGGACTTGAGGGCGGACATTCCGGTCTGGAAATCATCAAGGAACGCGGCAACAGCAACAAGCTTCTTGCCAGAGTGCTGGACAGTCTGATGCAGAAATTCCCCTGCCGCATCGTGTCTCTGCACGGCGGCACTGCCGCCAATGCCATCCCCAAGGAAAGCTCGGCCGTCGTATTCATCAATGCCCAGGACGACGATATCCGCAAGGAGCTCAATGCCTGGACCGAAATTTTCCGCCATGAACTGAGAGGCGCGGACGGAGCAAAAGTAAACGTCACCGTTGCCGAAGCGGAAAGCGCCGACAAGGTTCTGACAAGAGGCTGCGCCACGGCCGTCGTTTCCGCCGCGCTGCTGATTCCCAACGGCATTGCGTCCATGGACATGAACATCACCTCTCAGCGGCTTGTGGAAAGCTCCAATAACTTTGCCATGATCCGCACGGAAGGCGGGGAAATCGTCTTCCACTGCCAGACCAGAAGTTCCGTAGCCAGCAAAAAGGATTTTCTCTGCCGTCAGATAGACGTGCTTGCAGAAATGATCGGCGCGAAAATGGAACACTCCGGCGACTATCCGGCCTGGGAATACAATCCCGACTCCCGGCTTCAGCCTCTGTTCGAAAAAGCCTACAAGGATCTGTTCCACAAGGACGCCAAAGTGGAAGGCATACACGCCGGTCTGGAATGCGGTCTGTTTGCCGAAAAATTCAGAACTCTCGGACATCCCATGGACTTTCTGTCCTTCGGCCCCACCGTCTCCGGCGCCCATACCACCAAGGAAACGCTGAGTCTCGCTTCTGCGGAAAACAACTGGCAGCTGCTCAGGGAAGTACTGCGCCGCATAGGAGAGCAGGCCTGAATGTAAAAACGGCCCGAAGTCATCCTCAGCCGCAACATACCCAAAACTGAAAAAGGCCGCGTCATCGAGACGCGGCCTTTTTCATAATTCTAAAACACGGCTACTTCTTGACGCTGAAAGCACCCAGGGTTCCCTTGAAGAAGCTGAACAGCGACGCTCCGGCAATAAAGCCTGCGGCGGCGATATACAGGACGTTTGCCTCTCTGCCCTTGTATATCTTGTGCAGAATGCCGCGTATGAGAAGTGCGGCGTACACGGCAAATCCGCCTGTGGTGTTGAACATGAGAAGACCGGTGCCGAACAGCACGCCCATCTGTCTGTGAGGGCCGCCGACGAACTGAATGACCGCGCCGGCCACGCTCCATGTAAGCAGAGCACGAATGATTTCAGGATTGGACCCCGCCTCTATGGTGGCGGCGAACACACGGGCGATGGGAGGAATAAGATCCTGCATGAAATAGTTGGCATACAGCATCACGGCCATGACTATGCCGATGACAAGGCCCACGATTTCCGCATACAGCTGCTGACGCCGTCCTTCCATTTCAAATTCTTTATGTCGCCCTTCGCCGCGCAGAATCCAACCGGTTTTGAGATCATAGCCCATATCGGCAAAGGCAGGTCCGCCGCAGGTTTTAAAACCGGCCAGAAAAATCAACGCCTTGGTATCAAATCCGAGCAGAAGACCTATGATGACGAACAGCATGGCGATGGCTGCGGAAGGGAACCATCCCGCGTTCATGGCAGCGTTGCCTATAAGAAGCTCTGCCGCAACGGTAGTCAGCGCCGTGTACAGAACCCAGAGCACCAGCTGAGAAGTGCTCATTTCAAGATAAAGTCCGCTGATGACGGCCAGAAGAATCGTGGTCAGAATATAGAGTACGGATCCGGTAATCAGCGCATGGCGCTCATCCCGACTGGTCTTGAGGGTTTCCACGTCATCCTTCACATCTTCCAGCTTTTCCAGCAGGGAGAGCTTTTTTCCCGGCGTCACAGGCCCTTCCGAACCTTTTTTCCGACTCACGGCAACGATGACCTGCCCGATGGCGACCATGCCCGCGCCGATCATGATGCCATGCGGAATGTATCTGGCGGCGAGATCAAAACCGAAAAGCTGAGGAGAGTAGGCGCGAAGAATGAGGCCCGTGCCGAACATGAACAGGGCCCAGGGATTGCCGAGGAAGCACACGCCGAAAATGTCCATGGGAATTTTAAACGCCTGTCCCACGGCGCCGGCAATGCCGCTGACGACCATAAGAACGGCACGCTTGCCGCCCTGAGCAGCGGAAAGGATGGTCTCACTGGTGGCCACGCCCGGTCCCCAGGTTCCTCTGGCCGGGAAAGTGGGCGTGTCGAACATCCAGTACATCATGAGCACATCCAGAAGGATGGCTATGCCTCCGCCCACGGCCATGGGAATGATCAGCGACTTGTCCATGAGCCAGGCAATGGCCAGAGCAAAGAGCATCATGTTGCCCGCGGCAAAGGTGGCCACGGAAATGGATGTCTCTATGATGTTCTGACGATGGATGCTCTTGAACTTTTGCAATCCCTTGACCGGGGCCAGCCCTATGAGAACGGCCACAAGCGCGCCTATGATGGAGGTATTGGCGGTAAAGCCCAGCGCTACCATGAGCTCCATGCCTATGATGGCGCCCAGTATGCCGGTGATGACTATGACGACCAGCGTCGCAAAATCGAACGTTTTCGGATGCGGCTGCCGTGCCAGCTCCTCAATCATTTTTTCTGTGTCGTCCACTCGGGCATTATTACTTTCTGAAGACATAGCTCATCCTTGGAAGGCGAAAGGGGGTAAATCAATAACCGGTCACACCAAGCTTCTTGCAGAGCTCACGGGTTTTCGGTTCCACGTAAACGCCGTTCTCTTCAAAAACCTTGCCGTCAAGAATGATGGTAGGCTTCAGAACGGTGCCGTCGGTATGCGATGCGGCGCTCCAGAAGGAACCTCCGATGACCCGGCCCTGGCTGCCGATGCCGAACTCGATGCAGCCGAATACGCGCTCATCTTCCACGATGCGACCGGTGATCTTGGTCACGCCGGGATTAAAGCCGAGCGAGTAGTGCGCGAGACGATACATGTTGGGATCGTTGAAAGAGGCGAACCAGTCCTCATAGATTTTGGCCTCGCGTCCGCCCTCAATCTTAACCAGACGACCTTCCTTGAATTCAAGCCGAATCTGACCGTTCAGGGCGCAGATATCGGAAGGCGGATACACGGCCCCGTCGAACACGATGGTACCGTTGATGGTCTCTTCGACGGGACACCAGCTGATCTGACCACCCATCATGACGGATTCGCCCTTCTTCAGAGCCTTTGCGCCGGACTGACGCACATGGCGACCGCGATTATAGGCCTTAAGGTTGGTGCCGTTGGCGCACTTGATGACGACCTCATCGGCCGCAGCGATGCATTCCTTGAGATGATTGCCGAGTTCCATGAGCGCGTCAAAATCCACCCGGGAAACGCATTTGACCATCATTTCCACGTCCATACCGGTCAGACAGGTATAGCGAACGCCGTTGGCAAGAGCCTTCTGATAGCCCGGAGAATGCATGACATAGGCATAGGAAAGTTCCACCCACACATCGGAGGCCTGCGCTGCGGCAGAAACAGGCGCCGGAGGTTCGGTGCAGGCATTGGGCATGGTGTGATAGTAAAGAACCACGGGAACGGCATCCATGGCATAGGCGGCCTGAGCTATGGCCTCCATGACGCGGCGGTCGGAAGACGTATCGCCGGTGATAAGAACGGTTTCCCCTTTCTTTACGAGCATCTGGCCTTCCAGAAGCATCCTCGCTCCCTTGGCAAGCTCCAGGGAAAGATACTCGTCACGAGGTTCAATTCCCAGATTGAGATTCATAATGCCACTCCTTGCTTTTGCATGTGGACAATAACGGATTTCACAACAAACTCGCTGTGGGCGCACCATGCGCTTCACACAAACGAACATTTATCCGGCCTGATAAAGACAACTACTTCCCCGTTAGCACACAGGCATATTACTGTCAATAACTCATGAATAATTATTACATTTTCTTGTTTTACTTCTTCTGAGAAACGATATGTCCGAGTTGAAACAGCCTTATGATCCATCGTGTTCCCTCTCTGAAATATGACAATATCGTCAACAGATAGGACGTTTATGCATTCTTTATAAAACAAAAAAGGGCCGCTTCTCCCTTGAGAAGAAACGGCCCTTTTTTCCAGGTTTTTCCGTATCAGACGAAAAACTTCTGCACATATCCCTGTACAAATACCAGAGCCACTACGAGGGGCAGTATCCAGGTAAGGTAGAAACGCAGAAATTTAGGAAATTTCACACCGCGCCCGGCATCGGTTTCAGCCATGAAATTATCCCAGCCCCAGCCGAATCTGTGGCAGCAGAACAGCATGAAGGTAACGGCACCGATGGAAAGCAGATTATTGCTGAGAATGAAATCCTCAAGATCCATGAGAGTACTTCCTTCCCCTAACGGCTGCACACCGGAAAGAACGTTGAAACCGAGCACACAGGGCAGAGTAAGAAGGGTAAGAACCACTCCGTTCACTACCGTGGATTTCATGCGGGACCATTTCCACACATCCATGCTGTAGGAGATGATGTTCTCAATGACGGTGATGACCGTAGTGAGCGCAGCGGCACTCATGAACACAAAGAACAACGTACCCCAGAATCTGCCGCCGGACATGGAATTGAACACGTTGGGAAGCGTGATGAAGATAAGGCCTGGTCCGGAATCAGGCTCCACGCCGAAAGAGAAGCAGGCCGGAAAAATAATGAATCCCGACATCATGGCCACGAAAGTATCAAGACAGACTATCCAGATGGATTCCTGCGTAATGGTATATTCCCGGCCAAGATAGCTGCCGAATATGCACATGGAACCTATGCCGAGTCCCAAGGTGAAAAAGGCCTGATTCATGGCGTCGTTCAAAAGACTCCATATCCCCGCGTCCACGGCCCTTTGCCAGTCGGGCGCAAGGTAAAAGGCAAGGCCTTCCAAGGCACCGGGCAGAGTGACGGCCCGAACGGCAAGGCCGATCATGATGACGAGAAGGCCGGTCATCATGATCTTCACCACGCGCTCAATGCCCCGGCGCAGCCCGAAACCGCAGACGATGAAACAGGCTATGGAAGTCAGAAAGGCCCAGAACGTCATTCCTGCCGGATCGGCCAGCATGGAACCGAAGGCGGCGGGCATCTGTTCGGCAGGAACGGCAAGCTGTCCTGCAGCCGTTCTCCACACATAAAAAAGCATCCAGCCCGCCACGGGAATATAGAACATCATGAGCAGATAGCTGCCCACAATACTCAGCCAGCCCATGCGATGCCAGCAAGATCCTTCAGGTTCCAGAACACGCAGGGCATTGCCGAGGTTCTGCTGCGAAGCTCTGCCCACGGAAAATTCCATGATGAGCAGGGGCAGAGCCAGCATGAGCAGAAAGAACAAATAGGCGACCACGAAAACCGCACCGCCGTATTTTCCCGTAATGTAGGGAAATCTCCATACGTTGCCCAGGCCTATGGCGCACCCGGCAGACACAAAAAGAAAGCCGATGCGGCTGGCCATTTTCTCACGTTGCATGACGACTCCGGACGTTTGGAACAAATCTGGCGCATGATCTTCCATGGAAGGCCATGCGCCAGAGAAACAATGAAAAAAACGAAAACTAGAAGAACTTCTGGATGTAGCCTTCCACAAAGATGACCAGAAGCACGACAGGCAGAATCCAGGTAAGATAGAAGCGCAGTGCCTTCGGGAACTTCATGCCCGCTCCGGTATCGGCCTCGGCAATGAACTTGTCCCAGCCCCAGCCGTAGCGCTGACAGCAGAACAGGCAGAAGATGAGCGACCCCAGAGGCAGCAGGTTGTTGCTGATGATGAAGTCCTCAAGATCCATGATGGTGGAGCCTGCCCCCAGAGGCTGAATGTCGGACCACAGGTTGAACCCGAGAATGCACGGCAGCGTGCACAGGGTGAGCACTACGCAGTTGACCTTGACGGCCTTCTTTCTCGACCACTCGTAGGAATCCATGAAGTGAGAGATGATGTTCTCAAGCACGGCAATGACCGTGGTGAGAGCGGCTGCGCTCATGAACACAAAGAAGAGAGCACCCCACAGACGTCCCCATGCCATGTTGTTGAAGATGTTGGGCAGGGTGATGAAAATGAGGCTGGGACCGGCATCGGGCTGCACGCCGAAGGCAAAGCAGGCCGGGAAAATGATGAGGCCGGACATGAACGCTACAAAGGTATCGAGGGACACTATGAACACGGATTCCTTGGTAAGCGTGTTGGATCTGTCAAGATAGCTGCCGAAAATGCACATGGCGCCGATGCCGATGCTCAGAGTGAAGAAGGCCTGATTCATGGCATCGTTGATGAGGGACATGATGCCTGCGTCCATGGCTCTCTGCAGGTCGGGCACAAGATAGAAAGCCACGCCCTTCATGCTGCCGGGCAGCGTAATGGAATGCACGGCAAGGCCTATGACGATGATGAGAAGCCCGCCCATCATGATCTTGACCACGCGCTCCACGCCTTTCTGAAGACCGAGAGCGCACACGCCGAAACAGCCGAGCGAAGCAAGAAGAGTCCAGAACAGCATGGTGCCCGGGCTGGCAAGAAGCCCGGAGAACACCCCCGGAACCTGATCCACGGGAACGGAGAGCGTACCTGTGATGGTAGCCCAGCAGTAGTACATCATCCAACCGGACACGGGAATGTAGAACATCATGAGCGCATAGGAGCCTACGATGCTGAAGCAGCCGAAATAACTCCATTTCGATCCGGGTTTCAGCTCACGGAAGGCCCGGGACATATTTCTTCTCGACGCGCGGCCGACGGTAAACTCCATGATGAGAATGGGAAGTCCCATACCAAGAAGAAAAACAAGATATGCGACAAGAAATACCGCGCCACCGTATTTGCCCGTAATGAAAGGGAAGCGCCACACGTTGCCGAGTCCGATGGCACATCCGGCGGAAAGAAACAGGAACCCAAGCCGGCTGGCGAGCTGTTCTCGTTGAGCCATAGTATATTCTCCTTGGCGGAATATTTTTTCTTCATATATGTGAAACAAAGCGGCACTGCAACCTTAAAATCCGTGCCGCCTCTCCGGCCGTCCTTTGCAAATCACGGCGGCCTCAGCCATTTTTTACACTCTGAAGAGCAGATCTTCCAGAACTTTTAACGCGCTTAAAAGTCATTACAAAATAGTGAAACAAACCTCTTCAAAAAGACGCGACTAGAAGAATTTCTGGATGTAGCCCTGAGCGAAGATAAAAAGAAACACTACGGGCAGAATCCACGTCAGATAGAAACGAAGGAACCTGGGGAACTTCATGCCTCTGCCGGCATCGGCTTCAGCAATGAATCCGTCCCACCCCCAGCCGTATCGATGACAGCAGAACAGCATGAAAAGGAAGGAGCCGAGAGGGAGAATGTTGTTGCTGATGATAAAGTCCTCAAGATCGAGCACGGCACTGCCCGGCCCGAAGGGCTGAAAATCCGACCAGACATTGAATCCGAGAATGCAGGGAAGAGTAAGCAGAGTAAGAACCACGAAATTTATGAGCGTGGACTTTTTGCGGGACCAGCCGTAGCCGTCCATGAAAAAGGCGATGATGTTCTCAAGCACGGCAATGACCGTGGTAAGAGCGGCCGCGCTCATGAACACGAAGAAGAGAAATCCCCAGAATCGTCCTCCGGTCATGTTGTTGAAGATATTGGGCAGGGTAATGAATATGAGACCGGGCCCGGCATCCGGCGTGACGCCGAAGGCAAAGCAGGCCGGAAAAATGATGAGACCGGCCGTGAGGGCTACGAAGGTGTCCAGTACCACGATGAGCACCGACTCCTGCGTAAGGGAACGTTCCTTTTTAAGATAGCTGCCGAATATGCACATGCTTCCCATGCCTACGCTCAGGGTGAAGAAGGCCTGATTCATGGCATCGTTGATGAGGGACATGATGCCCGCATCCATGGCTCGCTGCAGATCGGGCACAAGATAGAAGGAAAGCCCCTTCGAGCCGCCTTCAAGGAAGCAGGAGTGAAGGGCCAGACCGAGCATGATGATGAGCAGACCAAGCATCATGATCTTGACCACACGCTCTACACCGCGCTGAAGCCCCTGACCGCAGATGGCGAAGCAGGAAGCGGAAACAACAACCGTCCAGAACAGAAGAAGCCAGGGATTCCCCAGCATGCTTCCGAACACGGCCGGAACCTGTTCGGAAGGAACCTGAAGCGTGCCGCTGATCATGAACCAGCAGTAGCAGAGCATCCACCCGGCAATGGGAATGTAGAACATCATGAGCAGATAGTTGCCTATGGGACTCATGATGCCGAACTTGTGCCACCATGTTCCCCTCGGCTCCAGCATTTTGAGAGCATGGGCCATGTTTCGCTGCGTAGCCCGGCCTACGGAAAATTCCATGACAAGGACGGGAAGCCCCACAAAAACAAGAAAGAGCAGATAGACAACCAGAAATACAGCGCCGCCATACTTGCCTGTGATGTAGGGAAAACGCCACACATTGCCAAGACCTATGGCACAGCCGGCGGAAAGCAGCAGAAAGCCGAGTCTGCTGGCAAGCTGTTCACGCTGATTCATATTCCTTCTCCTGAAGATGATTTCTTCTAGCTATAGGCCAAAACTCATTGTCCCGGCAACCGAAAAAGCCGCCTTTTCTTCATTTTCACATTCTTGCCTTGAAATCGGCCATGTAATAGAGCTTGTTGCCTGGGAAAATAATAAAAGTTTCCCATACAACGAACGGCAGAACTCTGTCCGGCGATACCGAAACAGGCAGGGAACTCTCAGAAAAACTCCTGCAGCACAAATTTCACGCCATCGAATTCCCCCGCTTCCACCTTTCATTCTGCAGCACGGGGCAAACAGCCCTCCTCAGGACTTTTCATGAATCGACATTTCAGCAAACATTGGACACAGTGGTTCAACCGAGCCCTTCTGGCTCTGGAAGGAATGATCATAGGCTTCGTCTGCGCCTGCGTGATATGCAGCTTCCGCCTTGCCCGAGATCACGCCGCACCGGTCATACTGTCCCTTCTTTCCGGCTGGAAGGATTCCTGGTGGATCGCGCCGCTCTGGCTTGTCGTGCTTGTCGCCGCGGCCCGCTTTCTCGGCTGGCTGGTTCAAAACAATCCCCTCATTTCCGGCAGCGGCATACCCCAGACGGAACTCATCGTCCGGGGCAGACTGCACGTAACCCGAAAAGACTGGCTCCGGCTGCTTCCGGCCAAATTTATAGGCTGTCTTGTGTCCACGCTGGGCGGTCTCTCCCTCGGCCGCGAGGGGCCCTGCATACAAATGGGGGCAGCCATAGCGGCCATTCTGACAGGGCTCTGGGAAAAATTCACCTTTTCCGGTCATATACACATTGCTGCCGGAGCCGCCGCAGGCATGACTGCGGCCTTCGGCTCTCCCATTGCCGGAGTGCTCTTCGTATTCGAGGAAATGAAAAGCCGCCTCACCCGCGGCGGTCTCATTGCCGTAGGCTTTGCTGCGGGTACGGCCGCCGTCGCCACGCGTCATCTCTTCGGCTTCGGACTCATATTTCCTTTTTCAGACATACATTCCCTGCCCATATACTCACTCTGGCTCATTCCCGTCATGGGCGCAGCCATGGGAGTTGCCGGAGTATTCTACAACAAGGCGCTGCTCGGCACCAAAAACGCCGAAGCCCTGCACACGCCCCTTTCTCAGAACTGGCGCATTCTGCCGCCCATGCTGGCCGCCTTCGTGCTGGCCTTCACCTGCCCCGCCGTACTCGGCGGAGGGGAAGACCTGGCCGGAAACCTGATCCGCTTTGCCGCCGATCCCGCCTCCGTCCTGCCCGCGCTGCTCATCCTCGCCGCTCTTAAAATCGCCTTCTCCCTGTTCAGCTACACAGGCAACGTGCCCGGCGGCATTCTCATGCCCATGCTCTGCATAGGCGCGCTGCTCGGAGCCCTCTGCGGACAGCTTCTCGCCGCCTTCGGCCTCATCCCTCCGGAAAGCTGGAACACCTTCCTCATCTACGGCATGGTCGGCTTCTTCGTCTCCATGGTGCGCGTCCCTCTCACCGGCACAGCCCTCGTCATGGAAATGTCCGGAGCTCTCTCCTGCCTCCCCGGTGCCCTCATCGTGGCCTTCATCGCCTCCTGGACAGCCAACGCCCTCCGCTGCCCCCCGGTTTACGACTCCCTGCGTGCCGCCATCGTTGTTTCAAGGAAGAAGTAGAGAAGTTGTGGGTTATGCGGGGGAAGAGGGAACCCCTTTTGAAAAAGGGCCTTCCCTCTTCCCCCGCGCCCCCTTCTCCCTTCCTGAAACTTTTACTTCTGGGAAAGTGTTGAGGAAAGGAAGAAAAGACGGAAGCATCTGCACGAACGTTGCTGGCAAGGATACAGGCGTGTCGGGCAGAGATTTTTCATCCTGACCGCAGATATGTTCCCGGGGCATCCTTAAAATTTTTCCTTTTCTCCACATCATTCAAAGCGGCACATCGACAAAAAAAGCCCCGACTCTCAAAAAGAGTCGGGGCTTTTCCTTTTTCAGCGACCGAGCCGCCGCATAATTAAAAAGTCTTGGAAGGATAGGAGGGGCGCGGGGAGGAAAGGGAAGCTTTCTTCAGAAAGTTCCCTTTCCTCCCCGCCAATCTCTCCTCTATTCTTCCGAATTCTCTCCGTTGTCGGACACGGTGTCGAAGCCAGCGACGCTGGCGCCCTCGTCGAGTTTGACGAGGCGCACGCCCATGGTGGCGCGGCCGACGGAACGGACTTCATCCACGCCGAGGCGGATGATCTTATTGGTGGAAGTGAGCAGAATAAGGGAATCGGTATCGGCAACGGGCATGGCCCCGATGACATTGCCGGTCTTGGGCGACACCTTGAAGTTGATGAGTCCGATGCCGCCGCGGCTCTGCATGCGGTAGAGGTCTATCTTGGTACGCTTGCCGTACCCCAAGGCCGAAACCGTCATGATCATGGTGGAGTTGTCGCCGTCCTTCACGGTCACGCAGGCCACAACGGAGTCGCCGCGGCGCAATCCTATGCCCTTCACGCCGGAGGCACTGCGGCCCATGGGGCGTACGTCCGGCATGGCGAAGCGTATGGCCATGCCGTGCGCCGTGGCAAGCACGACGTGGTCGGAATCCGTCACCTCACGCACGGCAATGAGTTCATCTCCTTCCTTGAGGCCCAAGGCTATGAGACCGCTCTTGCGGCAGCGTGCATAAAGCGAGGCACTGGAACGCTTGACCATGCCCTGTTTGGTGGTGAACAGGAAGTAACTGTTTTCGGCAAACTCGCGCACCGTAAGCGCATTGGCCACCCATTCGTCCTTTTCCAGGGGCAGAAGGTTGGCGATGTGCATACCCTTGGCGGTGCGGCTTCCTTCCGGCACCTGATGCACCTTGAGCTGATGCATTCTGCCCTTGTTGGTGAAGAGAAGCAGGTACTGATGATTGGTCGTGGTGAGAAATTCCTGTACGAAATCATCCTCGGAAGTGTGCAGTCCGGCTATGCCCTTGCCGCCCCTCTTCTGCTGCTGATAGTTGGCCAGCGTGGTTCGCTTGATGTAGCCGCGGCGCGACAGGGTAATGACCACGTCCTCGTCGGGAATGAGGTCTTCAATGTCGATGCCGGAAAGCTCGTCCATGACGACTTCCGTGCGGCGGGGGGTGGCGTAGGTGTTCTTGATGTACTGCGTTTCCTCGCGCAGCACGCCGCGCAGCACTTCGGGATCCTCAAGAATGGAAGTAAGGTAGGCAATGAGCTTCTGCAGTTCGCGGAACTCTTCCAGCAGCTTGTCGCGTTCCAGACCGGTGAGGCGCTGCAGACGCATATCCAGAATGCTCTGAGCCTGAATTTCCGTAAATCCGAAGCGATCCACCAGTCCGGACTTGGCTTCCTGAGGAGTTGCCGAACCGCGGATGAGCGAAACGATCTCGTCGATGATGTCGAGAGCCTTGAGCAGACCTTCCACAATATGGGCACGGGCCTGCGCCTTTTCCAGGTCGAAGCGGGTACGTCTGATGACCACTTCACGGCGATGGTCAAGGAAGCAGGTGAGTGCCGTGCGCAGGTTGAGCTGCTGCGGCTTGTTGTCCACCACGGCAAGCATGTTGATGCCGAAGGAAGTTTCCAGAGGCGTGTACTTGTACAGGGCGTTGATGACAAGTTCCGGAATGGTTCCCCTGCGCAGGTCAAGAATGATGCGGATGCCCTTCTTGTCGGACAGATCGCGCAGATCCGTCACGCCGTCGAGCTTGCGGTCGTTGACGAGGGCCGCAATCTTGGTGACGAGCACGGACTTGTTGAGCGCGTAGGGAATCTCGCGGATGACCACGGACTGCTGGCCCTTCTTGCGCTCCTCCACTTCCACGCGGCCGCGAACCTTCACCACGCCGCGACCCGTACGGTAGGCGTCGAGCAGCCCCTGACCGGCATAGACGAAACCGGCTGTGGGAAAATCCGGCCCGTGCACGAGATCAATAAGATCGTCCACCGTGCAGTCGGGCTCGTCGATGAGACGGAGCAGCGCGTCGCACAGCTCTCCCAGATTGTGAGGAGGAATATTGGTGGCCATGCCCACGGCAATGCCGGAAGAACCGTTGAGCAGGAGGTTCGGCACCTTGGTGGGCAGGACCTCCGGCTCCTGTTCCGAGCCGTCGTAGTTCGGGCGGAAATCCACGGTCTTCTTTTCAATGTCGTCCAGAAACTCGGAAGCCAGGCGGGACATGCGCACTTCGGTATATCGCATGGCGGCGGCGGAGTCGCCGTCGATGGAGCCGAAGTTGCCCTGTCCGTCTTCCAGCGGATCGCGCATGTTGAAATCCTGCGCCATGCGCACGAGGGCATCGTACACGGCCGAATCGCCGTGGGGATGATACTTGCCTATGACGTCGCCGACGACACGGGCGCTTTTCTTGGTGGGCCTGTTGTAGGTGTTGGCCATCTGCGACTGCGCGAAGAGAATGCGGCGATGCACGGGCTTGAGTCCGTCGCGCGCATCGGGAATGGCACGGCCTATGATGACGCTGAGCGAATAGGCCAGATAGGACTGACGCAGCTCTTTTTCTATATCGACTTTGAATTCTGCCACGGTAGGAATCCTTTGGGCAATATTTTACGTAACGTTCCCTGAAGAGAAGGGGCGCCCTTCTCAGGGCGCACTTTCATCAGATGTCGAGATCTTCCATGGAAAGCGCGTTGCGGATGATGAAGTCGCGACGCAGATCGGCACGATCACCCATGAGTTCCTCAATGGTGTCGGAGGCAGCCTGGGCGTCTTCTATGGAAACCTGCAGAAGCGCTCTCTTTTCAGGGTTCATGGTGGTCATTTCCAGCTGTTCGGGATTCATTTCACCGAGGCCCTTGTAGCGCTGGATGTTGAAGCCCTTGCGCGCTTCGGCATAAGCGGATTCGCGCAGTTCGAAGTAATCCTTCACGTCGCGGCTGGATTCGGAACTCGAAAGAGTCACGGGGAAGGAACCGCAGGCCTTTTCAAGCGCCGTCCATACCTGCCGTGCCTGCCGGTACATGCGGGAGTGGAAGAACTCCACGGCAAGACGCGTACGGTGTCCGCTTTTGTTTTCGAAAATAAGGAAGGAACGTTCGTCGTCCTCCTGCTTTTCCACCTCAAGCTTCGCGGCATACCCCTGATCCTTCATCCATGTGCGGAACTTGTCGGAAAGACCGGTTTCTGCCATGGCGGGGGTAAGATCCTCCTCGAACCGAAGGAAGGAAAGGAAAAGTTCGCGGGAAATGGCGGAGTTTTCCGCTTCCGCAACGGATTTTTCCAGCTCGTCGATGTTCTTGAGCAGGGCTATGAGTTCGGAGCCGCGGTATGTCTTGCCGTCCGTGGTGGTCACGGACACGCCGTCGGACAGCCGCTGCAGCAGAAACTCGTCAAGTTCATTATCATCCTTCAGGAACTTGATGGTATTGCTGCCCTTCTTGATGCCGTAAAGCGGGGGCTGGGCAATGTAGATGTGACCTTCCTCAATGAGCTTCGGGTAATAGCGGAAGAAGAAGGTAAGCATGAGCGTGCAGATGTGAGCGCCGTCCACGTCGGCATCGGTCATAATGATGATCTTGTGATAGCGCAGCTTGGAATAATCCATGTTGTCGCCTATGCCCACGCCCATGGCCGTGATCATGTTCTTGATTTCCTCGCTGGCAAGCATGCGGTCGAATCGGGCGCGCTCCACGTTCAGAATCTTGCCGCGAAGAGGAAGAATGGCCTGGGTCATGGGATTGCGCCCCTGCTTGGCGGAACCGCCTGCGGAATCACCTTCCACGATGAACACTTCACATTCCGAAGGATCCTTGCTCTGGCAGTCGGCGAGCTTGCCGGGCAGGGAGTTGTCGGAAAGAGCACCCTTCCGGCGTACGAGTTCGCGGGCGCGGCGCGCAGCCTCGCGGGCACGGGAGGCTTCCGTCGCCTTTTCTATGATGACGCGGATGTCCTTGGGATGCTCCTGAAAATAGACGTCGAGTGCGTTGTACACCACGCCGTTCACAATGCCGACCACCTCGCTGTTGCCGAGCTTGGTTTTGGTCTGACCTTCGAACTGCGGCTGAGGAAGCTTTACGCTGATGATGGCCGTAAGACCTTCTCTCACGTCATCGCCGGAAAGGCTGTCGCCCTTGAGCTTCTTTTGAAGGTCGGGCTGGCTTTTCACATAGTTGTTGATGGCGCGGGTGAGTGCGGTTTTAAATCCGGCAAGATGCGTGCCGCCTTCGTGCGTACGGATGTTGTTGGCGAAGGTGAGCGTTTTTTCGTTGAATCCGGAATTGTACTGAAGGGCGAAATCCACCGTCACGTTGTCCTGTACGCCTTCGCCGCTGATGATGGGATGAAGTCCGGCTTCGTTGCTGTTCAGATCCTTTACGAACTGCTCAAGACCGCCTTCGGCATGATAGGTATGCGTTTCGTTGGTGCGCTCGTCGTTGCAGATGATGGTCAGCCCCTTGTTGAGATAGGCCAGCTCCTCAAAGCGCTTCTTGAGAATGTCGAAGGAATAGACGGTGGTTTCGAAAATTTCTTCGTCGGGCAGAAAATGCACGGTGGTGCCGTGTCCCTCGGCATCGCCGAGCGGTTCCACCTTGGTGACGGGCACGCCGCGCTCATAGCGCTGACGCCAGCGTTTGCCGTCGCGCCTGACAATGACTTCCAGCCAGGAGGAAAGAGCGTTCACACAGGATACGCCCACGCCGTGCAGACCGCCGGACACCTTGTAGGCATTGTTGTCGAACTTGCCGCCCGCGTGCAGCTTGGTCATGACCACCTGAACGGCGGGAATCTTGAGCTTGGGATGAATGTCCACGGGAATGCCGCGGCCGTTGTCGCGCACCGTGACGCTGTTGTCCACGTGCAGAATGACTTCTATCCTGTTGCAGTAGCCGGCCATGGCCTCGTCGATGGAGTTGTCCACCACTTCATAGACAAGATGGTGGAGACCACGGCTGTCCGTGCTGCCTATATACATGGCCGGGCGCTTACGGACTGCGGCCAGACCTTCCAGAACCGTGATGGCGGACGCGTCGTAAGAGTTCTTGCCGGACCGGAGATTTTCCTGGGTCATGGGAATTCCTGAATGATATTTGTTTTCCCCCGGAGAACCGGGGCGTCGTAGAGTTTCTCAGTATATACGAAAACGATGAAAACTTCAAACCCCTGTGCAGGGGATGGGCTAAAGCTTCAAATCGGCGCAGACAGGCTGCTGAAGGCTCTAAACGGGAAGACTGACCCGTCCGCATCCCTTTGCGGGAGGCAGGACGGGTCGGTCGAAGAGATTTTTTGTTTCTACTGGGAAAGTCTCATTCCTCTTCGGTATAGTAGGAAGACTCGGCGATTTTCATGGGCATGAGAATAACGGTGTATTCCGCGTCATCGGAACCGGTAATGCCGCAGGGGCCTTCCGCTCCGGTGAACACATAATGCAGCGTGGCAGACTGAAAATGACCGAGTATGTCCATGAGGCTGCGAGTGGGGAAGGCAATGAGTTCCAGATCGCCCTTGAAAGAGCCTTCCAGATGTTCGGTGGCCGAACCGGTTTCCTGACCTTGGGCGGAGAGCTCCACTTCTTCGGGAGAGAAGCGGAAATAGGTGCAGCGGTCGCTGTCGTTGTTGAAGATGAGCAGACGGTCGAGGGCGTTCAGCGTTTCACGGCGGTCCACATCGAGCTGGGAGGTATTTGCCCCGTCGAGCCGGGCAAGGAAGCTCAGATGATCGGGATAGCTGAAGTTGGCGCTGCGGGGAATGCTCAGGGTTTCACTGCCGGACCCGGTGCGGATGTGGAAGCGGCGTTCGCTGATGTTGAGCATGACTTCATCACTGCCCAGCCACTTGCGCAGCTCGTTGACATACTTCTTCTGGATGAGAAGACCGTTTTCGGGAAGAAGGTTTGCCAGAGCATCGTTGATGAAGCGTACCATGGCAAACTGATGTCCGTTCAGACCGCATACGTCCACCTTACCGGCATCACCGGCCTTGAGATACAGACAGGCCAGCCCTTCGGCACTGTCGTCATCGCTGATGCAGAAAGCCACACGGTCGATGATGTCCTGAAAGAAGTCTCCGGACCAGAGCACGGCTCCTTCCTCGGGAAAGGGCGGCAGAGGCTGGAACCATACGGGATCAACCGTGGGCAGCTTGTAGGAACGGCGTCCCTGTTCCACGGAGAGAATATGCGATTCTTCATCCAGACGAAGGCTGATGTCTCCTCCGGGCAGACGACGGAGAAGTTCCACGAAGGCTCGTCCGTTCACGCCCGCTGTTCCTTCTTCCTTTATCTCTGCAGGATAGGTTCCCGTGAATTCGATGTTCACGTCGGTGGACATGATGGTCAGACGGTCTCCGTCGGGAGATTTTACGGCCTGAAGCCATATGGAACGCAGATATGCGGCACCGGCCTTGCTGGGAATGATGGAAGCCGCTTTCTGCAGTCCCTCGATGATTTGTTCCTTTTTTACGGTTAAATACATGTGTTTTCCTTGTAGTAGAAGGTTTAATGTCGCCACTTTGTTCCTAATATATTCAACATACTGTTTTTGTTGATTTTTATAAGAACAAAGCTAAGAACCTGGGATACGTTGACGCACATTCAGACAGGTTTTGTCCCTCCCGGAACGGCATTTGCGCACTGTTTCGTCAGCTTTGTGACCAGACTGTGCACATTTTTGTTCGTAACTTTAAGTTTTTCAATCTTTTTCACGGCATACATGACGGTTGTATGATCTTTTCCGCCGAAGAGAAGTCCGAGGGACGGATAGGATTCTCCAAGCAGTGTACGACACAGATACATGGCTATCTGTCGCGGCCGTGAAAGTTCTCTTTTTCTTGTATTTTCGCAAAGTTGAGAGGAAGTACAGCCGTAGTGTGCAGCTACGGCCGCAAGTATGGAATCCGCATCTGCGGGGGTTGCCGGACCGGAGTTTTCCAGCATGTGCGCCATTTCTGCGGAAGAGGGCATTTTTCCGTTTTGTTCGTAACGCAGCCTTATCTGCTCCACAAGGCCCTGCAGATGTCGCAGACGCAGACACCGTCTGGCCATCAGAAGCGATGAAGACCGGTGTTCGGGAAGCCCGGCCTTTTTCATGCACATTTGAACAAAACGCAGACGAACATCAAGATCCGGTTCGGGAAGAAGCAGACAGAGGCGGGAACAGAGCCTGTCGTGCAGTTCCGGAATGAGATATCCGTCGAGCGACAGCGTTCCGAGGAAAAAAGTTCTGTCCTCAATAACGTCGAGCAACGCAGCAAGTTCCTTCTGCAGGTTCTGATCCTGTTCCAGAAGCTGGAGGTCATCGACGACTACGGCGTCGTATCCTCGTGCGAAGCGCTGAAGAAAATCGGGAGAACGACGAAACCGGGACAGAATTTCGCTTCCAGAAAGAAAAACGGCTTTTCCGTGAGATTGTTCGTAAAGATTGCAGAAGGCCGCACGGGCCAGATGGCTTTTGCCCGTACCGGAAGCCCCGCGCAGAAGAATCATGCCGGGGAATTTCTGCAATGCGGCACGAAGCAGTCTGATGTCGTCTTTATTGCGGCTGCTTACAAGATAGTCGTCGAAGCAGGGGAAGGCCTTCCGCGCTTCGGCGGACAGAACACCGGAAGGAAGGTGAGGAGATTTTTTGTGCGGCCATTCGTAGCGTAGGGACGTGCGGTCACCGAGTACGCTGCGCGCAGCCTTTTCCAGAGCGGAACGTCCCCGCTCGGCATACCAGCGGAAGAAAAGCTCATGGGGCATGGAAACGGTGAGTACGGGAGCTTCGCCTTCCTCCAGAGAAAAGGAGAGCGGGGAGAACCAGTCCGGAGTTCTGCTGCCGAGACGACGGCGAAGCAGTGCTCTGACGAGCTGGTCGTCGGCAGAGGTCTCGGGAAGAGAAGGCGAGCCTTCTTTCGTCAGACTTCCGGCCTTTGTGGAGGCCTGGGGAAAGCTGGAAAGAACTTTCATGCGTATTCGGACAATGTTCGTATTGCGGAGAAAACAGGGATTCAATGTTCATAATCATGAAAAAAGTCATGAGGTTAAACATTGATTCGCCTGTATGCGGCAGAGGGCCCACAGATTGCCGGGCATAAAAATTTTTACCAGAAAACGCTTGCATAAACAAGCAATTTCTTGGTTATATACCCGCATTGGCGCAAGCCCTTTTCTTTTCCTCGAAATAAAAGTCGTAAAACGTCAGACGTTATGATAAAAAAATATCAAATATTCCGTGCACTGTCCGTGCGCGTATTCTGTTGTGTCCTGCTGGGATCGGCTGTTGCCGGAACCTGGCTGTTTTCCCGTGACGGTGCTTTTTTCGGAAGAGGATCGACGGAGGAGCTTTGTGCCGAGGGCGGCATGGCGCTGTTTGATCAGGCCGTAAGACCTCACGATTTTTCTCGGGGTGTTGATGTGGAGCTCCCCGAACAGACTCGGCTTGCTTCGCTGGGCAGTGGTCTGTCGTGGATGCAGGAATTCTGGGAGGGCGGCGGAGTTTCTTCCGGTGAAGATGCGGAGGCGGCTCCGCGCTATGACGATTCGCTGAGCGCCTTTCTTTCCGCAAGAGAGGGAATGTGCATTCCCAACTACTCCGAAGCCGTACCCTGGGAAAAGGATTCCCGGTACGTGGTGGAGGATTCCGGTTGCGATACGGAGATGTTCCGCAGCGTCGTGCGCAGCGGAGACAGCGCGGGTGCTCTTTTTGCCCGCTGGCTGGACAACAACGAGATCGATCAGGCCGTGAAAGCCGCTTCTTCCGTGTATTCCATGACCCGAATCATGCCCGGCCATCTGTTCAGCGTGGAGCGGGACAAGAAAACGGAACTGGTCAGTCGCCTGTTTTACGACATAGATGACGAAAGCCGACTTGTCATAGAGCGTACGGAAGATGGTTTTTCGGCACGTGTGGACGTGTTTGAATTCGATACGAAGCTTGTCAAGGTAAGCGGCACCATCCATTCCTCGCTTTTCGAGGCCATGGCCGATGCCGGAGAATCCGCCAATCTGGCCGTGAGACTGGCCGATGTGTTCAGCCATCAGATCAACTTCGTCAATGAGGTTCAGGAAGGCGACACCTTTGAAATGGTGGTGGAAAAGAAATATCTCGGCGACGAATTCCGCCGTTACGGCGACATTGTTGCCGCCCGTTTCGTCAACGACGGCGAGACGTTCGAGGCCTTCCGCTTTGTGGATGCCGGGGGAAAAGTTCATTATTTCGCCGCCGACGGCAGCTCGCTGGAAACGGAATTTCTAAAAGCTCCCCTCAACTTTACCCGTGTGAGTTCCGTGTACACCATGCACCGCAAGCATCCCATTTTCGGGAAGGTGCGTCCGCATCAGGGGGTGGATTATGCCGCACCCCGCGGCACGCCGGTGAAGGCGCTCGGCGCGGGCAAGGTGGTGTTCCGCGGCTGGAAGAACGGATACGGCAATACGCTCGTCATTCGTCACAGCGGCGGCATAGAAACGCAGTATGCCCATCTTTCCCGTTTTGCATCCTCCCTCAAGGTGGGACAGAAGGTCGGCCAGGGAGAAGTGGTGGCCTTCGTGGGAGCGACGGGTACGGCCACCGGTCCGCATCTGGATTTCCGGGTGATGAAGAACGGTCGATTCGTCAATCCCGATACTCTTTCCGGCACGCGTTCCGCTCCCGTCTCCAAGGCAGATCGGGCCCGCTTCGGACAGACTGTGGCAAGCGCCCGTTCTCTGCTTGACAGCGACATCGCCGTGGCGGAAAAATAGCGCGATATTTTTCTGTATGTGCCGAAGGCTGGCGCATCCCTCCGATGAGGGTGCGCCAGCCTTTCCGTCCCCTGTTTTTTCTCCGGCCCGAGCGGGCAGGAACAAGACGATGAACGAATCCGACTTTCAGCTGTCGAGCTACAATTATGATTTGCCTGAGGAACGCATAGCCCAGTATCCTCCTGAAAAACGCGGCGCTTCGCGTCTCATGGTCCTGGATAGGGCAAGCGGCAGGAATATTCATTCCACGTTTTCCCATCTGGCGGACTTTCTTCCCGAAGGCGCTCTTCTGGTGGCCAACAATTCCTGCGTGGTTCCTGCGCGTCTTTTCGGACACAGGCCCACGGGAGGCAAGGTGGAACTGCTTGTGCTTACACCGCCTCCGTTGCTCAAGGCCTGCGCGCTTTCGGAAGCGGACGGATGGAGCCGTGCCCAGGCGGAAGTTCTGCTCCGTCCTTCCCGCAGTATTCATGTGGGGGACCGCCTCACCTTCGGCGACAGCATCGCCGCCGAGGTGCTGAAGAAAAAGGAATTCGGCCAGCATGACGTCATGCTGTTCTGGAAGGGCGATCTCGTGGAATGCATGAGGAGCATAGGCAGACTTCCTCTGCCGCCGTACATCAAGCGTGAGCAGAGCAGCGAAGACATGGCCCGCTATCAGACCGTATATGCCGACAGAGAAAAGTCCGGCAGCGTGGCCGCACCTACGGCAGGTCTGCATTTCACCGACGAGTTGCGCGAACAGCTCCGGCAGTGCGGCTTCGGCTGGGCCGAGGTTACGTTGCATGTGGGGTACGGTACGTTCAGTCCCGTGCGTGAACAGGATATACGCGAGCACCCCATGCACAGCGAATATGTGGAAATTTCGCCGGAAACGGCCTCCGTCATCCGAGAGGCGAAAGCTTCCGGCCGTCCCGTGGTGGCCGTGGGCACTACCTCCTGTCGGACCATGGAAGGCTGCGCCGCACAGAACGGCGGCATGATTCCCGAAGGCGGCTGGCACGGCTGGACCAATATTTTCATTTATCCCGGCTTCCGCTTTCATGTGGTGGATCATCTCATCACCAATTTCCACCTGCCCGAGTCTTCGCTCATCATGCTGGTGGCCGCGCTTTGCGGGAGAGAGCGCATTCTTGACGCCTATGCCGAAGCCGTGCGGGAGAAGTATCGCTTTTTCTCCTACGGCGATGCCATGTTCGTTCGTTAGGAACAGCGTTCGGAACTCGGCTTCGTGTTCGTCGGGTCGTGTTGTTGTCCGAAAAAAATCCGGCGGTCTTGTCCGCACCCTTGAGAGTCTGCCGTTCTATGACGGCATGGACGGCCGCAGGAGAGTGCGGAGCTCGCGAGGTTGAAGGGGCTGCCGGAAGGCGCACGTTGTTCGTTGAGCATAAAAAAGCTCTCCGTTCGATACGGAGAGCTTTTTTATGCTCAACGAGGGAAGAATTTCTATTTCGCCACTTCCCATATGGTTACGGGAACGGGTACTTCCTGCTGGGTAAGCGGTGAGATGGGCAGCGTGCATATGCGCTTGTGACGCAGCTTGTGCCCGGGAAGCGTGTCGAGAAGGTGGTGGAAGATGTCTCTGCCGGGTTCCGCGATCCAGGCTCTTCCTCCCGGTTTCAGCATGGAGGCAAGAAAAGAGGCTATGGGTTCGGCGAAATCCTTTTCGTACATGATGTCACCGGCCCATATGCGGTCGAAACTTGCGGGAGGAAGCGTGGGGCATCGCCAGTCCATGACTTCGAAGCGCACGCCTTCTATCTGATTGAGAGCGGCGTTCACCTTCGCATATTCGAGCGCTTCCGGCTCGTAGTCCATGGCGGTGACGTCGGCGCCGAGCCAGCGTCCGAGCAGAGCCGTGAATCCCAGACCGCAGCCCATGTCGAGGCATGTCTTGCCGCTTATGTCGTCCTGCATTTCCGCAAGCCATCCGGCAAGAGCCAGAGAGGAGGGCCATATTTCGTTCCAGTAGGGGAGGCGGTCTTCTCCTTCCTTTCTGTCCATGTCGGCCCAGAGCTTGTCCATGTCGGCGCGGCGGATGTGCCATATTCTGCCGCAGGATTGGAATAACCGGTCGAAGGGCGTGAACTGTTCCATGCGTGTTCCTTGGAAAAATTGAAGTTCTGTCGAAAAGACGTGCGTTGCGGGAAGCGAGGCTTCTCCAGCTTCCCGGTCTGAAGGCTCAGGCGGGAGGCATCGGCATGTTGAAGGCAGTGCTGCTTTTTCAGCTCCGCAGCATCCGGGGCAGGGAGAGGGAAAAGCATACCTTTTTGTGCGTCCGCCGTGAAGGGCCGGGCCGGAGGCGTCGGAAGGGGACTTGCCCGCAAAGTGCAATCGGGATATCATGCCTATTCACCATGACTTTCCGCAAGTGAAAGCCGGTATCATGGGGTGAACATCCGGGGCGTCGGCTTCGCATTCTGCCCCTTTTGAAACGACGTGCGCGCCTGCCGACGCGCCACGCACATCTCAAAGCAGGTTTGACATGGACAATAGGGGCGAGGACAGAAAGGATTTCGCCAGGCGTTCCTTCAGAAAGAACGATGGAGAACGAGGCGAAGGACGCCGTCAGGAACAGTCGGAAAATTTCCGCCCGCGTCGTTTTGAACGCGGTGACGACGAACGCCGGGACGGACGCAGAGATTTCAGAAAAGACGGCTACAAGCCGCGCTCGGATCGAGCTCCGGCGCGCAGAGGCGAACTCGGAGCCATTTTGGATCTGGACAATGACATTCTGCACCTTGTGATGCGCCGCGCCCAGATGCTCGCCCGCCTGCGCCGCGGAGGGCGTCTTGCTCCCGAGACGGAAAAGACCCTGCGTACCGCATGGGAAGGCAAGGCGGCCCGTCTTGCCCGCGACAATCGCCTTTCCCGCGATCTCTTCATGCTGCTTCAGACCATTGAGCCTCTGACCCGCATGGAAGAGGAGCAGGGCTTCTACAATCTTGCTCCCAACGGCGAAGCCGTCGACATCCGTATTCCCGCTCCTTCCGATACCGTGGCCGCCCGTTGCTGGCTGGCCGTGGCCGCAGCGGCAGGTCAGGTGACCTGCGTTTCCCGCATGCCTCTTACCGACGCCGTGGTAAGCGGCGTGAAGGCACTCAATCAGATAGGCGGTCAGCTCTGGTGGGAAGAGAACGGAGACGTGCAGAGCCGCGGCGGCAACGGTCTTTCCCGCAATATGGACAAGGTCATTCATGTCGGGGACGACGTTTTCAACCTCTGGCTCGTCATTGCCATGTGCGTGGGCATGCCCGCAAGGCTCAAGCTCACCGGCGACAGCTCCCTCCGTTTCCTCGACATTGCTCCCGTGCGTCATTTCCTTCCTCAGCTCGGCGTGCGTCTCACCAACGTGATTCCTTCACAGGACGGTCTGCCCGTCCGCATGGAATGTTCCGGCCTCATGCCTCGTCAGATTCGTCTTGCCGACGATCTGCCTGAAGATTTCGTGGCAGCTCTCGTTCTGGCATCGCCCTTCTGGGAAACGGGCTGCCGT
The DNA here is from genome assembly GCA_944322635.1 of uncultured Mailhella sp. Taxonomy (GTDB): domain Bacteria; phylum Desulfobacterota; class Desulfovibrionia; order Desulfovibrionales; family Desulfovibrionaceae; genus Mailhella. The sequence goes on along the minus strand of CALUPL010000048.1, from coordinate 2,935 downwards.
CTGACTCTGCCCGAACATGAACCCCGTCTGCTGCCGCTGGTGCTTGACGTTCTTTCCGGCTGCGGCATGTATGTGGAAAGAAATGGCCGTGATATTCTGGTGGAGCGGGGCAACGTTTCCGTGCCTGCCAGACCTGTGGTGCCCATGGATGCTTCCGTGGCGGCTACCGTGCTCATGTTCCCCGGCTTCAACGGCGGTCGTGCCGTGCTGGAAGGCGTGTGGGGCAAGAATGCGGCTTCCATGCTCGTGGAAAAGATTCTGCGCGGTGCGGGACTTAATGTGAAGTACGGCGCGCAGCAGGTGGAGTGCTCCGGCAAGGAGCGCGAGACTGCCGCCCCTGCTCCCGAAGTCATGAAGGACGTGCTTGAAAACTGCCCCGAGCTTCTGCCGCTCTGCACCGTCATCATGGCGGCTGCGGCCCATGAGGGCGCAAAGGTTTCCCTGCCCGAAATGTCCGATGAGAACCGTCATGTCGTCACGGCTTTTCTTTCGCGCTGCGGCGTGGAGGAAAAGGAAGGGGCGCTTGTCTGCGTGGAAGAAACGGTGCCCGGTTCCTGGGTGGCTCCTTCCGCCCAGTGGGCCATGGCCTATGCGCTGGGAGCCTTCCTGCGGCCCAATCTGCACCTTTCCAACCCCGGCGTGATGACCGGTCTTTTCCCGGCGTTCTGGAACATGTACAACACGCTGCCCCGTCCCGAACTGAAACGCAAAGTCGAGCAGGAGACTGAAGATGCAAAACCCGCGCGCAGAAGAGTCATCGCCCACGGAGTCTATGGAGAGCTTCCTCCGGAAATCGCTTCCGGAGACGATTTCTGAGCTTGAGGCCCAGATGGCCGTCATAAAGGCGGTGCAGAATGAGTGCACGCGAAAAATACGGGAACTCATGGATGCCGAAGATGTGGAAAAAGGCGTAGTGTTCCCGCAGGAAATACATGAGCTGCACCAGCAGAAGAACATGCTGGAAACGCATATGCAGTACCGAAGAGTGCGTGTGAACAGACTCAGAATGTATAAGGGCCTTGATCGATAACGCCGACGTTTACGGAAAAATGAGGCCCCGAAAAGGGGCCTCGTTTCGCGGATGAAGGGAAATGTTCCGGCTGATTCCGGTCGGCGCAGTTCAACAAATGAGGATATCATGAGCGAAAATAATCAGTGCCGTCAGTGCGGAACCTGCTGCCGCAAGGGGGGCCCGGCGCTTCATAAGGAAGACGCTCCGCTTCTTGTGGACGGCGTGCTTCAGCTGCAGGATCTCTGCACGTTCCGTTCCGGAGAACTCGTGCGCGACACTTCCAACGACCATGTCGTGCCGCTGCCCGAGGAAATCGTGAAAATCGCCCCTCCCTACGGCTCCCGCCCCGACGACTGGACCTGCCGTTTTCTCATGGGCGACAACCGCTGCTTCATTCATGACAGAGCCCCTTCGGAATGTCGTGCCCTGTTCTGTGACGATCCTTCCGCGCTTCTGGCCATGCACGGCGAGGACAGACTTGACCGCAGGGCCATACTGGAACTTCTTCATGCTCCGCAGTGGCTCATGGATTCCGTTGAAGCGCATGAATCCCGCTGCAACTACGCGGCCCTCATTGAGCTTGCCTCTCATCTGGAAAAGCAGGAGGCCGCCCGGCGCGCGCTGGTGGAAGTGGTGGAATACGACAGGGCCTTCCGTGATCTCATCATGGAAAAGGGCAAGGTTCGGAAGGAAATGCTGGACTTTCTGTTCGGCCGTCCGCTTCTGCATACCGTCATCATGTTCGGCATTGACGCAAGACGGAATGCCGACGGCAGCATCACCCTCGTGCAGACCACGAAGGCAACATTGAAGGGACACGAATGATCATAGTCACGGGCGGCGCCGGCCTCATAGGCGCGAACATGATATGGGAACTGAACCGCCAGGGAGTGGATGACATTCTCGTGGTGGATAATCTCGCATCCACGGAAAAGTGGAAGAATCTTTCCCACCTGCGCTACAGCAACTACATGCACCGCGACAGGTTTCTTGAAGAGCTGCGTTCCGGCAAGAAGCTGGAGGGCGTGGAATGCGTGATTCATATGGGAGCGTGTTCCTCCACTACCGAGCGCAATGCCGATTTTCTCATGGAGAACAACTTCCACTATACGGTGGAACTCTGTCTTGCCGCTCTTGAGGCCGGAGCCCGGTTCATTACCGCGAGCAGCGCCGCCACCTACGGCGACGGCGAACTTGGCTTTTCCGATTCGCTCGACATCATGCCGAAGCTGCGTCCGCTGAACATGTACGGCTATTCGAAAAAACTTTTCGATCTGTGGTGCATGCAGCACAAGCTTCTCGGCGAAGTGGTCAACCTCAAGTTCTTCAACGTTTACGGTCCCGACGAGTATCACAAGGGCAGCATGATGAGCATGGTCTGCCGCGCCGTTCCGCAGGTGAGGGAAACCGGAAAAATACGTCTGTTCCGTTCGGACAATCCGCATTACGGCGACGGCGAGTCCGTGCGTGATTTCGTGTATTCCAAGGACTGCGCCGCGCTCATGCGCTGGTTCATGGAAACGCCCTCGTGCAACGGCATATTCAATGTGGGTACGGGACACGCCCGCAGCTGGAACGATCTGGCGAAGGCCGTGTTCTCCGCCATGGATCGACCCGTGGACATCGAGTACTTTGATATGCCTGAGCATCTCAAGGGCAAGTATCAGTACTTCACCGAAGCCGACATGAGCTGGCTTGAGCGCGAAAAGTGTCCGGTGAAGTTCCACTCTCTGGAAGAAGGCGTGGATGACTACGTGCGCAACTATCTTCTGAAGGATGACCCGTATCTCTGTTCTTTGTAAGAGAGATGTGAATGGCATGCGTTCCTGCAGATGTTTTCGACAGGTTCGCAAAGTTTCGCCCGTTCTGAATGTTCAGAACGGGCTTTTTGTTGCTGCGGCTGTAAAAAAGCCGCTTCTTTGA
>CALUPL010000047.1 GCA_944322635.1 uncultured Mailhella sp. | reverse complement strand
GTAGAAGCAGAATGTTGTCCCGACCATATCCATATGTTGCTAGAGATACCGCCCAAAATGAGTGTATCGGCGTTTGTGGGATATTTGAAAGGAAAGAGCAGCCTGATGATATATGAGCAGTTTGGTGAGTTGAAGTTCAAATATCGTAATCGGGAGTTCTGGTGCCGTGGTTACTATGTCGACACGGTGGTTAAGAATAAGGCAAAGATAGCTGAGTACATCAGGCATCAACTGGCCGAGGATAAACTCGGCGAACAGCTGAGCATCCCATACGCCGGAAGCCCGTTTACGGGCCGCCGGTAACAGAAATGCAGATGTCAGACCGTACATGCGCCTGCCAGGGCGCGGCTGGTAAGAAAGCCTTACAGGCGCATAAGAGGAACCACCGGCTATGCCGGTGGGGCCCCTTTCTGCGCTCTGCCGGGAAGGCGCGCAGGCTTTGCGAGACGCTCGCGCGGAGCTCTCAGATGTCGTAGCGGATGGAGCAGAGCCGCTTCACCACGGCGGGATCCCTGTGATCGAAAAACAGGCTCTTGCCGGTGTCGAGCGAGGCGATGAGGTCCATGTCGTCCGCGTCCAGGGTGAAGTCGAAGATGTCGAAGTTTTCGGCCATGCGTTCCGGCCGCACGGTTTTGGGAATGGCGACCACGTTCCGCTGATTCAGCCAGCGCAGCACCACCTGCGCCGTGGTTTTTCCGTGCTTTCTGGCTACGTCCAGAAGCACGGGATTGCGGAACAGATCGTTTCGGCCTTCGGCAAAGGGGCCCCACGATTCCATGCGCACGCCGTATTCCTCCATGACGGCCGAGGCCTCCCGCTGCTGACAGAAGGGATGCGTTTCCACCTGATTCACGGCAGGTACGACGCTGTTGTGAATGATGAGATCGACCAGTCTGTCGGGCGGGAAGTTGCTCACGCCGATGGCGCGGATTTTTCCTTCGCTGTAGAGTTCCTCCATGGCGCGCCAGGAGCCGTACACGTCGCCGAAGGGCTGATGGATGAGGTACAGATCCACGTAGTCCGTGCCGAGGCGCTTCAGCGAAGCGGCAAAGGCCGCCTTCGTTTCTTCGTAGCCCATGTTCTGGAGCCACAGCTTGGTGGTGAGAAACACTTCGTCGCGCTGCAGACCGCTGCGGCGCAGCGCCTTGCCCACGGCTTCTTCGTTGACGTACGCGGCGGCGGTGTCGATGTGCCGGTATCCGGCGGCGAGGGCCGCGCTCACGCAGGATTCGCAGATATCCGCGTCGGGAATCTGATAGACGCCGTAGCCCAGCATGGGCATGCTGACGCCGTTGTTCAGGGTGATGTACTGCATGATGCTCTCCGTTCTGCCGGGCGACGCCCGGTTCCGGCGTTCTGCGCGGGTTCGGCGCGACGCCTGCTTAAAAGTAGTGGACGAAGAGACGGGAGTACATGGCTGTTTCTCTTGAATTCTTGCCTGATTCTGCCGAAAAAGCCCGGTAGGGATATCCCGACCGGGCTCTTTTCAGCGGTGGTTTCAGAGCTTCAGAGCATGCGCAAAGGCGCTAGAGCACGGCGCCGCCGAGGTCCTGACCGAGGGCACGGTGTGCCCGCAGGGAATGGGTCAGCGCATGGGAGGCCTCGCCGGAGAATATTTCTTCCTTCGAGGCCATGAGCGCGAGGGGAAGCACTTCGTCGGCATCGCGCACGAAGTGGATGTCGAGAGTTTTCCGTATTTCCTCGGGCACTTCCTTGAGGTCCTTTTCGTTGTCGGCGGGAATGAGCACGGTCTTCATGCCGGAGCGGCTTGCGGCAAGCAGTTTTTCCCTCAGCCCGCCTATGGCGAGAACGCGTCCGCGCAGGGTTATTTCGCCGGTCATGCACACATCGTCGCGCACGGGAATGCCGAGCAGAGCGGAGGCTATGGCCGTAGCCAGCGTTATGCCTGCCGAAGGCCCGTCTTTGGGCACGGCTCCTTCGGGCACGTGTACGTGAATGTCGATGTCCTTGTAGAAGTCGGGACGCAGACCGAGCTGGCTGGAGCGGGAACGGATGTAGGAAAAGGCCGCCTGAGCGGATTCCTTCATCACGTCGCCGAGCTTGCCCGTCACCTGTACCTTGCCGTTGCCGGGCATGACCACGGTTTCAATGTACAGAATGTCGCCGCCTGCGCCGGTGTAGGCAAGGCCTGCCACTACGCCGGTCTGAGGCTGATTTTCCTTTTCGTCGTAACGGTACTTCTTGACGCCGAGAAAGTCCTCAAGATCGTTTTCCGTAATGGTCACGCAGAGGTTCGTGTCGTTCGCATCCACAAGGCGGATGGCCGTCTTTCGGCACAGGGCGGCTATCTGACGTTCCAGATTGCGCACGCCGGACTCGCGGGTATAGGAACGGATGACTTCAAGAAGGGCCTTGTCGGTAAGATCCATGTTTTCGGCCCGAAGTCCGTGCAGCTTCCATTGGCGGGGCAGCAGGAACTCCCTGGCAATGTGTACCTTTTCGCCTTCGAGATAGCTCGAAAGTTCCAGAACTTCCATGCGGTCGAGAAGCGGGGCGGGAATGCTCTGCATGGAGTTGGCCGTGGTGATGAAGAACACCTGCGACAGGTCGTAGTCCATGTCGAGATAGTGGTCGTTGAATGCGCAGTTCTGCTCGGGATCCAGCACTTCGAGCAATGCTGAGGCAGGATCTCCGCGGAAGTCCACCGTCATCTTGTCGATTTCGTCAAGGCAGAAAAGCGGGTTGTTGGACTTGGCACGTTTCAGGGCCATGATGATCTTGCCGGGAAGGGCGCCTATGTAGGTACGCCGGTGACCGCGTATTTCGGCTTCGTCACGCACGCCGCCGAGGGAAATGCGCACGAACTCGCGGCCCGTGGCTTCGGCAATGGATCTTGCCAGGGAAGTCTTGCCCACGCCTGGAGGCCCCACGAGGCAGAGAATGGGGCCCTTGAGGGAGCCTGAGAGCTTCTGCACGGCAAGATATTCCAGAATGCGGGTTTTGGCCTTTTCCAGACCGTAGTGCCCGCCGTCGAGCACTTCGCGTGCCTTGGCAAGGTCGATGTCGATTTTCTTCAGTTCGTTCCACGGAAGATCGATGATCCAGTCCACATAGTTTCTGGCAACCACGTATTCCGAGGAGGCCGGAGGCATCTGACGGAGCTTGCGCACCTCGCGAAGAGCCCTTTCCCGGGCGTCTTCGGGCATGTTCTTGACCTTGAGCTTTTCCTCAAGTTCAAGGATTTCGGCCTGTATATCGTCGTGACCGAGTTCCTTGTTGATGGCCTTGAGCTGCTCGGTGAGGTAGTACTCCTTCTGGTTCTGTTCCATCTGTGCCTTGACGCGGCTTTTGATGGTTTTGTCTATGCTGGAGGATATGAGTTCTCCGCCGAGGTATTCATAGACCTGGCGCAGTCTCTGTCCCTGATCCAGCGTTTCCAGAATGGCCTGCTTGTGCAGGTAGTCGGCCTTGAGGCAAGGAGCCACGGCATCGGCCAGAGTGCCCGGATCCTCAATGAGGGCGAAGGAGGCAAGCTGTTCGGGCGTGATGCGACGGTTCTGACGGCAGGCTTCCGAAAGGGATTCCTGCAGAGCCTCCACCACGGCGGGCAGCTCTTCATCTTTGTTCAGGGTTTCTTCCACGCGCAGAGTGCGCAGGCGCGGAAAAGCCCTGTCGCCGAAGGTGGAGCTTGCGTTCAGGGGCAGCCACGAGGCGCGGTAAAGTCCTTCGCACACGAGCTTGATGGTGTTGTCCTGAAGACGGTCGGCGCGCAGCACACGGCTGACCACGCCTATTCGGAACAGGTCTTCGGGACCGGGCCGTTCAATGGCGGAGCTGGTCTGCGCGACCAGAAATATCTGTTTGTCGTATTCGGTGACGGCGCTGTTGATGGCGCTTACCGAAGCCGAACGCCCGACATGGAACGTCATGACGGCGTGCGGAAACATCACCACTTCACGAAGAGTGATGATGGGCAATTCCAGCGGAGTCTGTTCAGCCATAAGGAACCTCGTATTCCCGTTACGGAATTGCGTTCCTGCCCGGTCGGAAAGACCGGAAAACAGGAACGCAAGACCTGGGACCGGGGATGTTCCCCCGGGAAAGTTTTTTGTCCCGTGATGCGCAGTTAGGGAAAGTTTTCCTTCCGTGCGCGTCGGTTGAAGCGCCCCGCGAACCGTTACCGGTTTTCTGCGGAACTCTTCAGTACGGGCTTGTCCGTGCCCTCAATGACGCCGCGGGTGATGACGCATTCGGTGACATCCTTGAGGGTGGGAAGTTCATACATGATGTCGAGCATCACGTTTTCCAGCACATTGCGAAGGCCTCGTGCGCCGGTTTTGTTTTCCAGCGCCTTTTCTGCTACGGCTCGCAGGGCGTCTTCCTCGAATTTCAGCGTTACGCCGTCGAGTTCGAAAAGCTTCTGATACTGCTTGACCAGAGCATTTTTCGGTTCGGTCATGACGCGCAGAAGATCGTTTACGTCAAGCTCTTCCACGTGGGTGATCACCGGAATGCGGCCGATGAACTCGGGAATGAGCCCGAACTGCACGAGATCGGAGGGAAGTACCCTGTCGAGCAGCTCGCCTATGCGGTGTTCGGTCTTCTTTTCGATGTGCGCCCCGAAGCCCATGCTGGTGCCGCGCGAACGCGCTTCCACCAGCTTTTCCAGCCCGATGAACGCTCCGCCCATGATGAACAGGATGTTCGAAGTATCCATGCGGATGAACTCCTGCTGCGGGTGCTTGCGTCCGCCCTTGGGCGGAATGTTGGCCACGGTGCCTTCTATGATTTTCAAAAGAGCCTGCTGCACGCCCTCGCCGGATACGTCGCGGGTGATGGACGGGCCGTCGGCCTTGCGGGAAATCTTGTCGATTTCGTCGATATAGATAATGCCCTTGCACGCGGCGTCAAGGTCGTAGTCGGCGTTCTGCAGAAGCTGGACGAGAATGTTCTCCACGTCTTCGCCCACGTATCCGGCCTCGGTGAGGGTGGTGGCGTCGGCTATGGCGAAGGGAACCTTGAGAATTCGCGCCAATGTGCGGGCAAGCAGGGTTTTGCCGCTGCCTGAGGGGCCGAGCAGCAGAATGTTGCTTTTTTCAAGTTCCACGCCTTCGATGCTTCCGGCGTGAAACACTCTCTTGTAATGGTTGTGAACGGCCACGGAAAGGATTTTCTTGGCGCGTTCCTGGCCGATGACGTAGTCGTCGAGCCGGGCCTTTATCTGCTGCGGGGTGAGCAGCTCGCCGGGGGCGGGACTTCCGCCTTCTTCGGCGTCTTCTTCCGCCATGATCCGGGAGCAGGCGGCTACGCATGCATCACAGATGCACACGTCGCCCTGCACCACGAAATGGCGGGCCTGAGTGCTGCTCTTGCCACAGAAAGAGCAGTGCAGTTCCTTTTCTTCGTCGCTCATGCCTTTTGTCCTGCAAGGGCCGCCACGTCGTGGCGGGAGCTGAGGATGCGGTCGATAAGACCGAACTTGAGGGCCTCTTCGGCGGACATGAAGTTGTCGCGCTCGGTGGCGGCGGACACGCGTGCGAGGGTGTTGCCGGTGTTTTCGGCAAGAATGCGGTTCAGATTCTTTTTAAGGCGCATGCCTTCTCGCACGTGAATGTCCATGTCGGTGATCTGCCCCTGCACGCCGGCGGAGGGCTGATGGATCATGATGCGGCTGTTGGGCAGGCTGTAACGCATGCCCTTGGCACCGCCGGCCAGAAGGAAGGCACCCATGCTGGCGGCCTGGCCTATGCACATGGTGGCCACGGGCGGAGCAATGAACTGCATGGTGTCGTAAATGGCCATGCCCGCAGTGACCGACCCGCCGGGGCTGTTGATGTACAGGCTGATTTCCTTCTCGGGATCCTGCGATTCCAGAAACAGAAGCTGGGCGCAGATGAGAGACGCCGTGGCATCGTTGACCTCATCGCACAAAAGCACGATGCGGTCCTTGAGCAGACGGGAGTAGATGTCGTAGGAACGTTCTCCGCGTCCGGTGGATTCGATAACGAAGGGAATAGTCACGTCTGGACTCCTTAAGAAAGGAATTCCCCAGCCTTGGGGGCCGGGGAATCGTTCCTTTTTCCTGATTCTTTATTCGGCCTTGGCTTCGGCGGCGGGGGCGACCTTCTGGGCCTTGTCGAACATGAGGTTCATGGCCTTGCTGTTCACCATGCGGTCCTGAATGTCGTTGACGGCGCCGTTCTGATAGAGGGCTTCACGCAGCTTGTGGAAGTCCTGCTTGTACTGGTGGGCCATCTGCATGATCTGCATGTCCACTTCCTGAGCCGTGACTTCAATCTTTTCGCGGCGGGCGAGAGCGGTGAGGAAGAGCTGCACGCGGGCGCGTTCTTCGGCCTGCTTGCGGCTGTCTTCGCCCATGTTCTTGACGGTTTCGTCAATGGCTTCCTTTTCAAGACCCTGCTGGCTGAGATACTCGCGAACTTCGTTTTCGTACTCTTCCTGCTGAGCCTTCACCACGGCCTCGGGCAGGGGGAAGGTCTGACCTTCGAGCACGGAGCTCATGAGCTTGCGCTCGGCTTCGCTGCGGGCATTGGTGAGCTTGTTGTGGCTGGCCTGGTCGGCGATCATCTTCTTGAGAGCGTCGAGATCCGCAAAGCCGAGCTTCTTGGCGTAGTCGTCATCGAGTTCGGGAAGAATTTCGCGGCTGATTCTGTTGAGCTTCACGCGGAGATTCACGGTCTTGCCGCGCAGGGTTTCATCAACGTGGTCTTCAGGGCACACCATGGTGCCGGTGCCTTCTTCGCCGGCGTGCAGGCCGCGGATGATCTTGTCGAGCTCGGAAAGTTCCTTGCCGTCCTTGGGTTCGGAGAGCTGTATGCTGTAGTTTTCCACCTTCATGCCGGGCACGCTCTTGCCGTCCACGTCGCCGTCCACGTCAATGGTGACGATGTCGCCGTTTTCGGGCAGGCGGGCTTCCTTCACTTCTTCCAGCGTGGCGGTGCTCTTCAGCAGACGGTTCGTGAAGGCGGCCACTTCTTCTTCCGTGGCTTCGGAGGAATCCATTTCCACGGTGAGGGCGGAAAGATCTTCGGGCAGCTTGATGTCGTCGGGCAGGGTTTCAAAGCTGAAGGAGAAGGAAAGATCCTGACCGCGGGTGATCTGGCCGCCTTCGTAGTCGAGACGGGAGAGGGGCTTTATGTCTTCTTCCTTCAGAATGTCGGCCACGCGGCGTTCCACCAGCGTTTCGGTGGCACGGGAAATCACTTCCCCGGCAAAGCGCTTTTCAATGACGGAAGCGGGAGCCTTGCCCTTGCGGAATCCGGGCAGCGTGACGGAGGCGCCTATTTCACGGGCGGCGGCGTTGAGCGCGGCGTTGACTTCCTCGGCGGGGACGGTCACGCTGATTTTGCGGGAAACGGGGGAAACGACTTCAATGCTGTGAGCCATATCGGTAAAACTCCTTATGAATGAGCCGCCGAACCTCGCGTGTCCGGCGGAGGAAATGGCGCAAAAAGTGGTGCGAGAGGAGAGGCTTGAACTCTCAAGGATTGCTCCGCTGGATCCTAAATCCAGTGCGTATGCCAATTTCGCCACTCTCGCGGAAAAAGAACCATATACTGCAAGGCGATGAATTTAACACAGCTTCGCGCCGTAGGCAAGAGGAAGAGCGCTCTCTCCGAGAGCTGCAGCACAGGCTTTTCCCCCGGACGCGGGAGCCTTTTTTCTGATTTTTTCCTCGTCATGCCTCTTCGTCCTTTTTGTGAAAACGGACGTTCGTGACGGGAAAGGAAAATGGTGCCGCTTCAGTACGGAGAAAAGAGGGGCGGAGTCGTTCAAAAAAAGGCCCGTCGGAGGATGTTCCGGCGGGCCTTGTCCGAGGGATGCGTATGACTACGCGGCGTAAAGCTGTTTCTTCAGCCAGCTCTTCATGGGGTCGGAGGGCATGAATACGCCCTTCAGCGAACCGAATTCCTGCCGGAAGTTTCCTTCAAGTTCCTTGGGAAGAGGATAGACCCACAGGTCTTCCGTGGCCTCGGAGTTGCGCATGACGAGGCGCAGCGTAGGATGGTCGGTCCAGTTGTCGAGCACGAAATAGTGGGCGAAGTCGTCCTTGGAGCGGACGGGCGGATGCTCGGCTCTCCAGTCGTTGTTGCCCCATTCAAGGTACAGGGTAACGGCGTCGGCGGGGTCGAGGTTCCATTCTATGGGCAGGCGGCTGAAGGCCTTGAGCTGATCGGGGGTATTGTACTGCATGGTCAACTCCTTGTATGGGAGAAAACTCGGAGAAGCGGCGGAATCGCCTCTCCGCAAGCATTTGTTGATGTCAGTATGCGCATGAATTCTCTCCTTGTCAAGAATAATTCCTAATAAGAAAAAGAATTTTTGCTTCCACTGTGAAGAGTGTTTCTTCTTGGCTGAATTAACTTGCGTATTTGACAACGTATCTTTTCAGGCCAGACTGCACCATGCCGGCATGTGTCCGTGTCGTCCGGGCGGAAGCCGGGAGGGTGCCCGACAGGGAGGGCGCGGCCTGCCGCCCGGCAGGCCGCGGGAGAGGGGAGAGCGCTGCAAGAGGCAAAAAAAAGCGCCTCCCGACAGGGGAGGCGCATGAATCGACAGGGAAAGGCCTGAAGCTAGATTCTGCCGTAGGAGGCGAGAACTTCACGCAGGAGGCTGACGGTCTTGTCGCTGGCGCTGCACAGCGGCAGGCGCACGTCGGGCTGCATGCGGCCCATGAGGGAGAGCGCCGTCTTGCAGGGAATGGGATTGCTTTCGGCGAACATGGCGCGGTTCATGGGTTCGAGCTTGTAGTGCAGGCGGCGGGCTTCCTCATAGTCGCCGCGTTCGCAGGCCGCGGTGAGGGCGGACATCATGTCGGGCAGCACGTTGGCCGTCACTGAAATGACGCCCTTGCCGCCCACGGCGTAGGTAGGCAGCACTGTGAAGTCGTCGCCGGAGAGCAGAATGTAGTCGGCCGGGCACTGTTCGAGGATGTTGGAGATCTGCACCAGGTTGGCGGTGGCTTCCTTGCAGCCGATGACGTGCTCAAGTTCGCGGGCCATGCGGGCCTGCGTGGCGGGCAGCACGTTGGATCCGGTGCGGCCGGGCACGTTGTACACGAACATGGGCAGGGCCACTTCGTCGTTGATGGCCTTGAAGTGCTGGAATATGCCTTCCTGCGTGGGCTTGTTGTAGTAGGGGGAAATGAGCAGGGCCGCATCGGCTCCGGCCTTCTTGGCAAAGCGGGTCAGGCTGATGGCCTCCACGGTATTATTGGAACCGGCACCGGCAATGACGGGAACACGCCCCTTCACCTGGTCCACGCAGATGCGTATGGCGGACTCGTGTTCGGCATGGGTCATGGTGGCGGATTCGCCGGTGGTGCCGCAGGGCACAACGCCGTTCACGCCCTGTTCGATCTGCCACTCGATGTGGGCGCGGTAAGCCTCTTCGTCGATGGTGCCATTCTTGAACGGGGTAAGCAGAGCAGTTATCGTACCGTGAAACATGTTTTTCTCCGAGCGGGATGAATTGAATGAAGAAAGATTTCCAGACGACTGGGCCCCGGACGGTCAGAATTTCAAAAGGCTGAACATGGAGGGATCGATGACGCCCGTGAACACGTGGGCCACGGCGCCGGAAAGGAAGACCGAATCGCCCTGAAGTTCAATGCCCAAGAGTTCCTTACCTGAAGTAGTGACATTGACGCAGCTGTCCGTCAACCCAAGTGCATGAGCGATACAAGTGGAGGCCGCTGCGCCGGTGCCGCAGGCCAGGGTTTCGCCTTCCACGCCGCGCTCGTAGGTACGCACGTGAATGGCGTTCTTTCCGGTGACGGTAATGAAGTTCACGTTGGTGCCCTTGGGGGTGAAGTGCTCGTGATAGCGGAAAATGCGGCCGAGACGGTCCACGTCCACCTTGTCGCAGTCTTCGCAGATGATGACGGCATGCGGCACGCCGGTGTTCACGAAGTTGACGTCCCAGATTTTTCCGTCCGCTTCCAGAGGCGTGTGCAGCACCATGCCTTCGGGATGAGTGAGCTCCACGCGGGAGCGCATGTTTTCCACGTCCACCTCGGCATGGATGAGTCCCGCGTCGGTGCCGAAGCACTGCTTGCGGCCCGCAAGACCGAGATCCACGGCCAGCCACGAGGCGCAGCGCGAGGCGTTGCCGCACATTTCGGCGCGGGAGCCGTCGGCGTTGTAGAAGTGCCAGATGAAGTCGCCTTCGCGGTCTGCGGGGGTATTGTCGAGAAAGAGCAGGCCGTCGGCGCCGATGCCCGTCTTGCGGTTGCACAGGATGACGGCCCAGGAGGCCATCTGCGGAACGCTGACTCCGGCCTCTCTGTTGTCGATGAAGATGAAGTCGTTGCCGCAGCCGTGCATTTTGTGGAAGCGAATGTCTTTCATGGTAGTGATCCGGAAAGGGCCGCGTTTTGCGGCCCGCAAGAGATGCTTTTACTGAAGCCGGTTCCACACGAACCGGATATAGGGTTGCATGACGGTGAGCGCTTTTTCGGCGTCGAGCGCAATGGTGGCTCCGGCGGCATTGCGGTGGCCGCCTCCGCCGAACTGGGCGGCCACGGCCTGCACGTTGTCCTTGCCGGAGGACCGGAGGCTGGCCTTGACCTGCACCTTGCCGTCTTTTTCCTCCTCGCGCAGCATGAGCGCCACACGAACGCCGGAAAGGCGTCTGAGCTGCTCCACTATGCCTTCGGAATCCTCGCGGGTGGCATGGCAGCTTGCAAGATCCTCAAGAGTGATGAGGGCGGCGGCCAGCTTGCCGTCCTCAAGAATGCGGACTTTCTGCATGATGCGTCCCCACAGGCGCAGTCGGGCTTCGCTCCAGTTGTTTTCCATGGCGTCGCGCAGTTTCGGCAGGTTCAGGCCGTCTTCCAGCATGTCGGCCACGAGGCGCATGGCTCCCGGCGTGGTGTTGCCGTAGCTGAAATTGCCGGTGTCGGCGGAAATGGCCACGTACAGCGCTTCGGCAAGGGCACCCTGCAGCGGAACGCTCAGCGCCTTTGCAATGTATGCCACAAGTTCGCCGGTGGCGGCCATGCCGGGTTCCACCCAGTTGGCTTCGGTGCCGAAGAGCGGATTGGCGAGGTGATGGTCGATGTTCACGGTGGGCACGCGGTCGAGCAGAGGCTGAAGCGTGTCTCCGAGGCGTGCCCTGTCGCCGCAGTCGAGGCAGACCACGAGATCCGGCTCGCAGGGCAGACTGTCCGGAGTCGAGAGCACGGGACCGGGCAGCGTGAGAAAACGCAGGAAGGGGGGCAGGCCGTCTTCGTTGAACACGAGGGCGTCCACGCCTATGGCGCGCAGCGTCCAGGCCATGGCGAGGCTTGACCCCATGGCGTCGGGATCGGGACGGGCGTGGGCGGCAACAAGCACTCGTTTGTGCTTTCGAAGTGCGGAAAGTATTTCTTCGGGAACGGTGGGCATTTCAGTCGTCATAGAAAAACTCAAGGTCGCTGTAGATCATTTCTTCTTCGCACACGGCTTCCATCATGAGCAGGCACTTGTCCATGCGGGACTGCATGTGCCGCTCGCTGTTGCTTACCGATACGACCTGAAGCCGGAGTCTGACCAGGGATTCCTCGGTTCCGGCTTCGGCTATGGCCACGTTGAAGGTGTTGCGCACCTTCTGCTTCAGGCTGTTCGCCACACGGCGTTTGCCTTTGAGCGAGTCGTTGCCGTGCAGGGCGTATTCCACGGTGAGAACGCCTATGACCATGCCGTGCGCCTTTATCAGGAACGATAGTCGGAGTTGAGGGACACGTAGCCGTGGGAGAGGTCGGAGGCGAGCAGACGTGCCTCCCCGGGGCCGGAACCGAGCACGATGTCGAGCGGCAGATCCACGTTTTTGAGAGGTTCTTCAAGCAGAGCGTCGAAATCCAGATCCGTGGGACGACCGTTGCGGAAGAGTTCCACGCCGCACAGCGTTACGCGGAGTGCCATGGGATCGAAGTTCACGCCGGCGCGTCCGGCGGCGGCAACGATGCGGCCCCAGTTGGGATCGCGGCCGAACATGGCCGTTTTTACAAGCTGGGAATGGCCTACCGTGCGGGCCACTTTTTCGGCATCCTCGTCGCAGGCGGCTCCCGTCACGTGGATATGCATGACTTTTGTGGCCCCTTCGCCGTCCTTCACCAGCATGTAGGCAAGTTCGCCGAGCACTTCGGTAAGGGCTTTTTCCAGAACGGGCAGTTCGTTTTCGGCCACGGTCACGCCGGAAGCGCCGTTGGCAAGGCCGTAGAGCGAGTCGTTGGTTGAGGTGTCGCCGTCAACGCTCACGCGGTTGAACGTGGCGTCGGCCGCTCTGCGGAACATGTCGTGCCATACGGAAGGCTCCACGGAAGCATCGCACATGACGAGGGAAAGCATGGTGGCCATGTTGGGGCATATCATGCCCGCGCCCTTGGCCACGCCCGCAAGGCGTACGGTGCCGCCGGCAAGCGTGAGTTCCCGTCCCGACATTTTCGGGTAGGCGTCGGTGGTCATCATGGCGCGGGCGAGTCCTTCAATATCTACGCTGCCGAGCGAAGCTACGAGAGCGGGCACGGCGGCCGCCCATTTGTCCATAGGCATCTGTGCACCGATGACGCCGGTGGAGGCGGGCAGCAGCTCGTCGGGGGAAACGTTTTCTCCCGCCCTGCAAAGAGCCTCGCTTACCATGTCGAGGGTGCGCAGGCAGTTTTCCCTGCCCGTTTCGCCGGTGCACGCGTTGGCCTGGCCGGAATTGAACAGAACGCCGCGCACGCCTTTTTCGCCTGCTTCCTTGATGTGTTCCTGCGAGACGACGACGGGGGCGGCCCGGAAAAGATTGGTGGTGAACACGCCTGCAACGGTGGCGGGCACGTCGCTGAAGGCGAGGGAAAGGTCGTTTCTATCGAGATGCTTACCCCGGAAATCGGCGTTGGCCGCACCGAGACGGAATCCCTGAGGTATCTGAATCATGAGAAGTTCTCCGTTCCTTTGGAATGCCCTCCCAATTTGCCACACTTGTCCGGCACGTGCAAGCAGCGCAAGGAATCGGATGGTGATTACCCGTGGAAAAAACAGTGAAAAATGCCGCCTTGCGCGAGTACTCCCGCCGTGCTACTCTCCGCACGTTCCGACCTTCCTTTTGTACTTCAACCCGGCCTTGCGCCCAGTGACGATCATGTCCGAATTTTCTGAAAAGAAAGGCAAATCCATCATCTACGATTACGGCGAAGCTCTGCTTGTGGCAGTGGTGCTGGCTCTCATCATCCGCACCTTTTTGTTTCAGGCCTATACCATTCCTTCCGGTTCCATGCTTCAGACCGTGCAGATAGGCGACTATGTTCTGGTCAACAAGTTCGTGTACGGCGTGAAGATTCCCTTCACCGACAAGTATCTCTTCCGCGGTGCCGATCCCAAGATCGGCGACATCATCGTGTTCAAGTATCCCCGCGACCCCGGCACCGACTACATCAAGCGGGTGGTGGGGCTTCCCGGCGACGTCATCGAAATGCGCAACAAGCAGTTCTACCGCAACGGGGAACCCGTGAAGGAAGACTATATTCAGCAGCTCTATCCCGACGTCATCGGCAGGCTGGACAACATAGGGCCCGTAACCGTGCCCGAGGATTCCTATTTCGTCATGGGAGACAACCGTGACAATTCCGAGGATTCCCGCGCCTGGGGCTGCGTGCCGCGCTCCTACATTCACGGCAAGGCCTGGCGCATCTACTGGTCCTGGGACGGAGACACCCACACGCCCAGGCTCAGCCGCCTCGGCCATCTTGTCCAGTAGCCGTTTTTTTTCTTGCCGCATCATGCGGACTGTCTCTCCCGGGGAGCCCTTCGGGAGAGACGTTGTTTTTTTCGATTGACATAAGGAAGTTTACGTGCAGCGTATTCCTGAACCTCTGAAAAATCTCGTGGATCAGCTCGCCCGGCTGCCCGGACTCGGGCCGAAGTCCGCCATGCGCGTCGCCATGACGCTGCTCAAGTGGCCCGAGGCCGAAGTGCGCAGACTGGGCAAGGGCGTGTATGAGCTGCGTGACACACTTCATCTGTGCAGTCGCTGCGGAGGTCTTTCGGACTCCGATCCCTGTCCCATATGTTCCGACCCTGAACGCGACGAAACACAGCTTTGTCTCGTGGCCGAGTGGGACAGCATGCTCACCATGGAAGAGGGCAATTTCTACAGAGGCTATTACATGATACTCGGCGGCCTTCTGGCTCCCCTTGACCACAGCCCTGCGGAAACTCTGGAAATGGATCGTCTGCGTTCCCGTCTTGCCGAAGGCAGGGTGAAGGAACTCATTCTTGCCCTCGGGGCCACGGCCGAGGCCGAGGCTACGGCCACCTTCGTCAAGGAACAGGTGAGCGCACGCTTTCCCGATGTGCGCGTCACCCGACTTGCCCAGGGCATTCCTCTGGGCGCCGAAGTGAAGTACATGGACAGGGAAACGCTGCGTCAGTCGTTGCGCTATCGTCAGGCCCTGTAGCGACCGAGTTTCAGGTCGATTGTTTGCCGGGCGTGTTCCCGGCTGTCTGAAAAGAATCATCTCCGGAGACATCATGGCTTTTTATTTTGCACCCCGCGAGGCAAGAACCACGCTTACCTGCCCGGAATGCGGCAAGCCGCTGGACATCCGCCGTACCTGTCACGAGGCGTACATGCAGTGCTCCTCCTGCCGCCGCACCTTCAAGCTGACGCAGTTCATCAGTCAGATGGACGACGTGATGGAAGAATTCCTCGAACGGCTGTACGCCGACCGCGTGTAGCCTCTTTTGCGGAAAACGCCCCCTTGCGGCGTTTCCGCCCAAGGAGTCCCCATGAGTTCCCGCCGTTCTCTTTTTTCGGCCTTTCAGCCGCTTGTGGATATTGCGCTGTTTGTTCTTTTCAACGCGGCGCTCTTTTTTGCCGCCCGACTGGCGCTTCTTTATTTTCTTCTGCCCGATATCACCGAGCGCGGACACATTCCTCAGGCCCTGTACATAGGACTCAAGTTCGACGTCCGCATGGCGGTGTTCATGACGCTGCCCCTGGCCTTCTGTCTGCTCTGGCCGCGTCTTGAGCGTGCTGTTTCGCGCAGGGGCGCATCCGTGGCCCGGGGGCTGCTGTGTTTCGTCACGGGACTGATGGCCGCGGGCGCCATGCTCATCTATGTTTTCGATTTCGGCTTCTTTTTCTATCTGCACCAGCACATAGACATGGGGGCGAAGGTTTTTCTGGAAGATCCTTCCGAATCCGTGCGCATGGTGTGGCAGAGCTATCCCGTCATAGTCATCGTCGTGGCATTTGCTGCTGCGGTTGCACTGTACGTGTGGATTCTGACAAGGCTGCTGCGCTCCCACGAGCCCTTTCCCATACGTCCGAAAACAGGGGGCGAGGGGTGCAGCCGCAAGTGGCGCGCCCTGGTGACGGTGCTCTCCCTCGTCATGCTCTTCATTCTGGGGTACGGGCAGATAAGTTCCAACTTCTTCCCTCTGCGCTGGAGCAATGCCTATTTCAGCGCCGATAAGAACATTGCCATTCTTGCCGTGAATCCCATTCAGAACCTGTACGACACGCGCAATTACGGCAAGGCGCTTCCTCCGAACGTGGAGGCCACCCGCGAGGCCTGGCCCCGCATGGCCGAGTATCTGCGCGTTCCGGCCGGATCGCCGCCCCTGACCTATGTGCGGCATTTCCCGGGCAGGGACATGGCAAAGCGTCCGAACATCGTCGTCATCATCATGGAATCGCTCTGCTGGGAGCGTACGTCCCTTGCGCCTTCCATGCCCGCTTCCATGGGCAGAGACATAGATCCTACGCCTTTTCTCAGGGAACTGGCTCCCAAGAGCCTGTACTATCCCAATTTCTATGCGCCCACGAGAACTACGGCGAGAGCCGTGTTCACCACCATAAGCGGAGTGCCGGACGTGAATCATTCCGGAGGCACCACCTCGCGCAATCCCAAACTGGTGGATCAGTCCTCCGTGCTCAATGAGTTTTCGGGTTACGAAAAATACTACATGATAGGCGGCAACGCCAACTGGGCCAACATACGCGGCATGCTTCAGCACAATGTGGAAGACCTGCACCTTCTGGAAGAATCGGCCTGGGAGGCCCCGAATACCGACGTGTGGGGCGTATCCGACATAGCCATGTTCCGTGAGGCCGTTGACGTGCTGACGAAGAGCAGCAAGCCGTTTATTTCCGTGATTCAGTCCGCGTCGTTCCATCGTCCCTATACCATTCCCGACGACAACGAAGGCTACGTGTCTCCTCCGGATCCGTCCCCCGAGGCACTTGCCTGGTACGGCTATGAAAGTGCGGAGGAATATCGTTCCCTGCACCTTTCCGACCATGCCCTGCGCCGTTTCTTCGACAAGGCATCGAAGCAGCCGTGGTTTAACGACACCGTATTCGTCATTTTCGGCGATCACGGACTGAACT
Organism: uncultured Mailhella sp.; assembly: GCA_944322635.1. Classification (GTDB taxonomy): domain Bacteria; phylum Desulfobacterota; class Desulfovibrionia; order Desulfovibrionales; family Desulfovibrionaceae; genus Mailhella. Next base: position 3,250 of record CALUPL010000047.1, on the reverse strand, counting down.
TCAATTCCACCAACATCACGCCCGCCGTGCGCGCGTGCAACCTGCAGGCGTGGCACATTCCGCTGCTCATCTACGCGCCGGGCGGTCAGGTGAAGCCGGGCGTGAATCCGGCCCCGCACATACAGCCCGACGTGCTGCCGTCCATGGCTTCTCTTGCCGGGCTGGACTTCTATACCAACACGCTGGGCCGAAACCTGTTCGATCCCGCCAACGATGCCGATGCCGTAGCCTTCATCAGCGACAACGACAGCGTTCACTATCTTCTTGAGGACGGCTACGTGTATGCCGTGCGCCCCAAGGGCAACGCGCTTTACCGTCTCGATGAGCGCACGCCGGACAACAATGCCCGCGATCTTTCCGCCGAGCAGCCGGAAAGGGCGGCCGCCATGCGTCAGAAGCTCATGGATTTCTACTATACGTCACAGTATCTTCTGCACAACAACGGCAAGGAGCATATCGAGAATGCCCGTCGTGCCGCAGAAGGCGGAAAATAAATCATGAAAACGGTGACCATTCATACCGACGGTTCCTGCCTCGGCAACCCCGGTCCGGGCGGCTGGGCTGCCGTGCTTACCTGTGAGGGAGCAAAGGGTCCGGCACGACGGGAAATGAGCGGCGGCTTTGCCCGCACCACGAACAACCGCATGGAGATTCTGGCCGTTCTGGAAGCTCTGGGCGCACTCAAGGAACCCTGCAAAGTCGAGCTTTATACCGACTCCCAGTATGTCGCAAAGGCCATCAAGGATCGCTGGCTTGCAGGATGGCTGCGCAACAACTGGCTCACTTCGGCAAAGAAGCCCGTGAAGAATCAGGACCTGTGGAAAAGAATGCCTCCGCTTCTTGATCGCCATGAGGTGCATTTTCACTGGTTGAAAGGCCATGCGGGCCACAGGGAAAACGAGCGCTGCGACGAACTTGCGCGTGCGGAGGCCGCAGGAAGCCATCTTCCCGATGATGCCGGATTCGTCGAGGGCGAGTGAGCGGGGCCTCAGAAACGGCGAAGGACTGCGGAAAAGACAACTAATTCTGTCTTCTGGTGTCGGAAGCGGGAGATCTTTTATGGAGATTTCTCGTTTTTTCGACGACGGTCCGGCAGAAAAACAGAGCTCTGCGGCTGCAGCAGTCCGAACGCCTTGTTTTCAGTCTGGCGGATCGGAAGTATTCGAGGGGAAAAACAGGGTTTCGGGCTTGTCTTGTCCTGCCTGTCGTCCTGTGTTATACTCATCACATTATGACCAGACGTGAATGGAAAATACGCGCGACGGCCCGTCTTGCCGGAACGGAGGCTCCGGCGGTGGTTGCCGCTGTTCTGCTTTGTCATGTGCTCGGCATAGACAAGGTGGAGCTTGTGGCCCATTCCGAAGAGAAAGTTCCTCAGAAGGCGGAAGCCGAACTGGAAGCTCTTTTGGAGCGGCGTCTCTCCGGAGAACCTTTGGCGTACCTTCTGGGGAGCCGGGAGTTTTACGGTCGTGATTTTTTTGTGGACTCCAGCACACTGATTCCCCGACCCGAAACGGAGCATCTGATCGATGAGGCGCTGGAGTTCTTCCGTAACCGCAGTGACGTACGCTTTCTCGACCTCGGTACGGGCAGTGGCTGCCTTGCCGTTACGCTTGCGGCGGAACGTCGTTCGTGGAGAGGTATGGCCGTGGATCTGTCGCCGGAGGCTCTGAACGTTGCGCGCAGAAATGCCGGAAAATACGGAGTGTCGGAGGCCGTAACCTTTCTGCATGCCGACTTTACGAAAGCCCTTCCCCTTGAGCCGTGCAGCTTTGATCTCGTCATATCGAATCCCCCCTATATAAGCGAAGAAGAATACGCCGGTCTTGATCCCGGCGTCAGGAATTTTGAGCCGCGCTCCGCGCTGGTGCCCGGACCGGAAGGTCTGGAGCATCCCCGTGCGGTGGAGGCGGCGGCCCGCGCCCTGCTGAAGGAAGGCGGTCTGTTTCTCATGGAACACGGCTACCTTCAGGGCGAAGCGTGCCGGGCATTGTGCCCGGACGCATACTGGATGGATATGCGCACGGGGCGCGACCTTGCCGGAAAAGACAGATATCTTTTCGCGGTGAGGCGTTCCGGCGTGTAAACCCCCGGACAGACCGGGGAAGCTTCGGCGGAATGTTCCGCCGGGCATTCAGGAGATTGCCATGCCCCAGACCACTCTTGGCGGAACCGTCACCTGCAGGGGAATTTCCCTTCATTCCGGCCATGAAGTCAGCGTGGAGTTCCGACCTGCTGCGGAAGATTCCGGCATCGTTTTTCATATTCACTCCGAGGACGGCGTGCATCTGCTTTCGCCGAGCCCCGATGCAGTGAGCACCACGGAGCTTGCCACCACCGTTACCGACGGCAAGGTGAGCGTGTCCACCATAGAACACGTGCTTGCCGCACTGAACGGCCTTGCCGTGGACAATGTGGAAGTGCATGTCTTCGGCGGGGAACCCCCCATTCTCGATGGCTCGGCAATGGTTGTGGTGGATGCTCTGCTCAGCGTCGGCCTTAGGCCGCAGAACGCGCCCCGGCGCGTGGCCAGGCTCATGAGGGAGTTTTCCCTGGAAAAGGACGGCAGGTCCATTGTGGCGCGTCCCTTCGACGGCTTTCGTGTGGATTACACCATCCGTTTTCCCAGTCCCGTCATCGGTGAGCAGCATTTTGCCCTCACCATCACGCCCGAGACCTTTGAAAAGGAAGTGGCACCTGCGCGTACCTTCGGCTTCCTGAAGGAAGTGGAATACCTGCACAGCCGCGGCCTTGCCCGCGGAGGTTCTCTGGAAAACGTGGTTGTCGTGGGGGATAACGGCGTTCTCAATAAGGAAGGGCTGCGCTTTCCCGACGAGTTCGTGCGTCACAAGATGCTTGATTTCATAGGCGACATGGCCATGCTCGGCCGCCCCATGCTTGGCGAGTTCACGGTTTCCTGCTCCGGACACGGACACAACAATGCCTTTCTGCGTGAACTTGTGCGCGGAGAGGGGCTTTTGAAAGACGTGGAAATGTAGGGTTCGAGCCTGAAGGGCTTTCCGCTTCAGGTCGGGCAGCAGGCGTGAAGCGGATTTGTTCTGAGAAATCAGTCTTCCCGCATCATTGATGTAAAAAGAAGGGAGCGGTAAAACCGCTCCCTTCTTTCATGTTAAGGCCTTTAGGCAGTTGAGGGAGCGGAAGCGACCGAAACAGAAAACCACCCGCTAAGCGGGTGGAACACAAAACGGTTATACCTAAAAAAACACCTTTTCGATAAGACGGAGTTGTT
>CALUPL010000046.1 GCA_944322635.1 uncultured Mailhella sp. | reverse complement strand
CTTCAAACGGGGTTCCGGCGGGAATCTTGCCCTTGCGGTCGCCCTTTTCGGGGCGGTAGATGTAGCCGCAGTTGCCTACCTGGCACTGCCACATGGACATGTCCTTCTCGCCCTTTTCGGCCTTGGGTTCTTCACCTTCCACGGCTTCAAAGTCGGCCTTGGAAGCGCCGCAGACGGGGCAGACCCAGTCTTCGGGAATGTCTTCGAAGGCGGTGCCGGGAGCGATGCCGGAATCAGGGTCGCCCTTGGCGGGATCGTATTCGTAGCCGCAGACGTTGCAGATGTACTTCTTCATGGTCGATCAGCCCTGATATTCGGCCTTCCACAGGCCGTGCTTGTTGCAGAATTCGCGGGCGGTGACCTTGTCGGCCTTCACGCAGAATTCGGCTTCGGGGGCGTCGCCGGGATTCAGGAAGGCAATATGGGAAACGCCGTCGGCCAGAAGTTCGATCCATTCGATGTAGTGATCTTCGGCCATGGGATGTGCGGCGGAACCGACCTTCACCTTGTAGCCGTTTTCGGTCTTTTCAATGACGGGAACGTGCTTTTCGCTGGCGCCGTCGGTGGAACCTTCGCGAAGAAGCTTCATGGGTTCACCGCAGCAGATAAGGGGGGCAGCGCCGCCGTGCAGCACTTCAACAATATTTCCACAATGTTTGCACTGATATACTTCAAATCTTGCAGGCATGACTCATTCTCCTGGTAGAAGATGGCTGACATGTGCGAAGAGTTCTTCGCAGAAGCAAATAAACAATAATAATTCTCGATAAGAAGTCAAGTCCAAATTTCATCCCGTCCGTTCTCGGGCGTACGTCCCAAGTCCGGACGCAAACGGACAAAAGGGGTGTTGCCGCTCCTTTTCGGGAAAACACCCTTTAATGGACTGGAAAAGAGAAAAGGTTTGTGGTAAAAGATTTCCCGCAAAAAATTCCCGCCCGGATTTCTCTTGGCGACCGCCAGGAAATACGGTACACAGTCCCGAGCAGCCATGAAAGTATATCGCGATTATTATTTCCTTAAGGCCAAAGAGGAACATTATCCTGCCCGCTCCGTCTACAAGCTCAAGGAAATGGATAGGGCGTTCCGGCTTTTCAAGCCCGGAATGAAGGTGCTTGACCTCGGTGCCGCTCCCGGTTCGTGGTCTCTGTATGCCGCGGAGCGAGTTGGACTCAAGGGACTGGTGCTTTCCTGCGATCTGCAGAGCACCGATACCGTTTTTCCGTCGAACGTGACGTTTCTGCAGGAAAACGTGTTCGAACGTACGCCCGAGTTTGAGGCTCTTCTTGAGGAGAAGGGCCCCTTCGATATGGTCATCAGCGACATGGCGCCGCGCACCACGGGAACCAAGTTCACCGACCAGGCACGTTCTCTGGAATTGTGCATGGAAGCCGTGGAAGTGGCCGACCGGTATCTGAAGCCGGGGGGCGGTTTCATCGCCAAGATTTTCATGGGGCCGGATTTTCAGGAACTGGCAAAGGCGTTGCGTGCGCGTTTTGCCACGGTAAAAACATTCAAACCCAAGAGCTCCCGGGCCGAGAGCAAGGAAATTTTCGAGGTCGGCATGGGATTCAAGGGCCCTGTTCAGGGGTAAACACTTTTTTGTTTCGGAGGCATACATGTCGGGACATAACAAATGGGCAAACATCAGACTTCGCAAGGGTGCTCAGGACGCCAAGCGAGGCAAGGCGTTCACCAAGGCCGCCAAGGAAATCATCATCGCCGCCAAGAGCGGTGGGGACCCTGCCGGCAATGCCCGTCTGCGTTCCGCCATCGCTGCCGCCAAGGCCGTGAACCTGCCCAAGGACAAGATTGAAGCCGCCATCCGCAAGGGTACCGGTCAGGATGCCGGTGGTGATATTACGGAAATCATGTACGAAGGTTACGGTGCCGGCGGCGTGGCCATTATTGTGGAAACCGCCACCGACAACAAGAACCGTACCGTGGCCGAAGTTCGCCACGTGTTCACCAAGTACGGCGGAGCCATGGGCGAAAGCGGTTCCGTGGCCTTCCAGTTCGATCACCTCGGCGTGATCACCCTGGACAAGGAAAAGTATCCGGACGAAGAAGCCGTGATGAACATGGTGCTCGAAGCCGGCGCCGACGACGTGCAGGACAACGACGACACCTGGGAAGTGCGCACCGCCATGGCTGATTTCAATACCGTTCGCGAAACCCTGGAAGGTCAGGGCGTGGAAATGATGGAAGCTCAGCTTGCCATGGTTCCCCGCGTGCTGGTTCCTGTGGACGCCGACACCGCGCAGAAGCTCATGCGCATCACCGACGCGCTGGAAGAACTCGACGACGTGCAGAACGTTTATACCAACGCCGACTTCCCTGAAGACTTCGATCCCGAAGCGTAAGCTGCGCATCGACATTTTTCGGCGTGAAGCCCTGAGCCCTCTTTTCCTTAGAAAAGGGGGCTTTTTTCATGCGTTTTTGCAGTCGGACGGAAGACCATGCCTCGAGGATATGTGGGATGGTATGAGTATGTTCTGTGAAGAAAGCGGGCGGAGACGGCGCCTGGAAAATTGCAGGGAGCTGCGGGTACGGGAGTCGTGCTTTGGCTCAAGGCAAGACGGTTTGCGTCTGAAGAGCACAGATTCCGGAACTGTCGGCCTGACAGAGTCTGTCGGGACTCGGGAGTCAGCTTGAGTCTTTTCGTTTGAGGCTTCGCATGGTTTGGCCGCTCATGACCATGAATTTTGAGACGTCTTTTGTACGGGGGGGGGACCGGATACAGCTCCGTCTCTTTTTGATATCTGAGAGATTGCTTTGTTCCGATCCGGCAGAGTTTTCTGTGCCGGTAAAGACAGCGGCGGCATAACGTACCGGCTGAGGCAATAAGACCGTACAGAAGCGGAAGCAAAAAGGGCCGCGCCTTTTCCAAGGCGCAGCCCTTAATTTTGGCGTTCAGCCGTCTCTTACATGAAGAACAGGAAGGTGATCAGAGCGAAGAGCGGGCAGAGAATACCGACGGACCAGGCCATGTAGCCGAAGAAGCTGGGCATCTTGACGCCCTGTTCTTCGGAGATGGCCTTCACCATGAAGTTCGGAGCGTTGCCGATGTAGGTGTTGGCGCCCATGAACACGGCACCGGCGGAAATGGCAGCCAGTACTTCGCCGTCGGCCATGAGCTGAGCAGCATTGCCGCCTGCGGTGTTGAAGAACACGAGGTAGGTGGGAGCGTTGTCCAGGAAGGAGGACAGCAGACCGGTCATCCAGAAGAACATGGAGGTCACATGATGGCCCTGGGCATCGGTGGTCAGGTTCACCACGGCGGCGAGAGCGCCGTCGGAGCCGGCCTTCAGAATGGCGATGGCGGGGATCATGCTGAGGAAGATGCCGATGAACAGCTTGGCCACTTCTTCAATGGGAGCCCAGGTGAAGTTGTTGCGGGTACGGCAGCCCATGTCGGTAGCCTTCCAGGAAGCCACGGCGATCACGATGTACATGAGGTCGCGCACGACGTTCTGCAGTTCCATGGGAACGCCGAAAATGTGGAAGGTGGGACCGGTCCACTGGCCGGAGATGAGGGTGTTGGCCACGATGCAGGCGAGGAACACGAAGTTGATGCAGCCTTCAAAGCCGAGCTTTTCCTTGGAACCGGCGGCGTCGGCGGGAACGGGGCTGCCTTCCTTCTTGAAGAGCA